>NZ_JBYIRL010000012.1:0-200636 GCF_057708125.1 Actinacidiphila sp. bgisy145 | reverse complement strand
AACTCGCCGCCGCCCTCGTGGCCGTTGTAGTGGTAGACCGCCACCTCCTTGGGGCCGGCGTACTCGTGGTAGGCCGCGAAACAGGTGGAGGGCGGGCAGATCTGGTCCATCATCGCCACCGAGAACAGCGCCGGGGCGGTGGCGCGCGGCGCGAAGTGCAGGCCGTCGAAGTGGTCCAGTTCGGCGAACAGGGCTTCGGCGCGCTCCCGGTGCAGCGCGAGGTAGGCGGCGATCTCGGTGTACGGCGGCAGCGCGGCGCGCTCGGCGCCGCGCCGTATGTGGCACAGGAACGGGACGTCCGGCATGGCGCCGGCGAGCCCCGGCACCAGGCCCGCCACCGCCAGCGCGATGCCGCCGCCCTGGCTGAAGCCGGTGACCACGACGCGGTCGGGGTCGACCTCGGGATGGCTGCGGGCGGCGGCCACGCAGCGCACCGCGTCGGTGAGCAGCCGCCGGTAGTAGTGGTCGTCGAGGCGGCCGGTGCCGCGGGTGAGGAAGCCCGGCACCGGGCCGTCGCCGCTGCCGCCGCTGTCGGGGGTCGCGCCCGGCGCCGCGGACCAGCCCTGGCCGCGGGTGTCCATGACCAGGTGGGCGTAGCCGGCCGCGGCCCAGGTGAGGTTCTCGTGCGGCAGGCCGCGGCCGCGGCCGTAGCCGAGGTACTCCACCACGCAGCCGAGCGCCCCGGCCGGGGCGGCGGGCAGCCGCAGCCAGCCGCGGACCGGCTCGCCGCCGTGCCCGGAGAAGGTGACGTCCAGGACGCGTACGGCGGCGAGCCCGGCGTCCACCGGGTCGAAGCGCGGTGGCCGGGCGGCCTGTTCGGCCGCCTGGAGGGTCCGGGCCCAGAACGCGTCGAATCCGGCGGGCGCGGGTTGCCGGGCGCGGTAGTCCAGGCACTCCGCCAGGGTGAGGTCGGTCAGGGGCATGCCGGCTCCTCGCGAGGAAGATGGCGGGACATCTGATGTCTGATGTCTCTGTCCGGCGGGAATCTAGGCGGAGCCTTCGGCGGCGTCAAGCCGGTGCTTGGTGCGCCGGGGCGCGACGAGCGGCGTCTCGCGGGAGGCGGGGGCCTTCCGGCGTGGGGTTCCCTCCTGCGGTGCGGCCTGTTCGGCCCCGGCCTCCCGGGTTGCGCCGTCCTGCGTTCCGCCCCGCATTCCGCCGTCCTGCGCACCGGCCGTCCGCGCGTCCGCGATCCGGCGGCGGACCGGCGTGTAGTGGTCGGAGACGGCCGTGGCGAAGGCCGCCGCGTCCCGGGCGCGGGCGGCCTCGACGATGCGGCGGTGGTGGTGCACGGTCTCGACCTCGTCGGCCCGGCTGATCCCGTTCAGGTGCGGGGCGACGATGATGTACACGTCCCAGAACGCGGCCGAGAGCTGGCCGATCAGTTCGTTGCCGAGCGGGGCGACCAGGAGCGCGTGGAAGGTGCGGTCGGCCTCCACGAAGCCGGTCCCGTCGCCGCTGCCGGATGCCTCCATGTCGCTGACCAGGCCGTCGAGGGTGTCCAGGTCCGCGGTGTCGAGCGCGGCGACGATCCGGTCGGCCATGCCGCGCTCGAACAGCTCCCGCATGTCCGCCAGGTCCAGCATCAGCTGCATGTCGTCGTCGCGGTCCAGCAGGCCGCGGAAGGTCAGGTTCTCCACCAGCGCCGACAGCCCGAGCCGCCCCACGTAGGTGCCGTGGCCGCGGCGCACCTCGACGATGTCGAGGACATCCAGGGTCTTGACGGCCTCGCGAATGCTGGAGCGGCTCGCGTCCAGTGCCTCGCACAGCTCGTTCTCGGTCGGCAGAGGGTCGCCGGGACGGAGCCCGTTGTCCAAGATGTAACGTTTGATGCCTTCGCTGACCTCGTGCATCAGCAGACGGCGCCCCCGCCCGCTGCCGGAGTTGCGACTTGCGTCCACCCCTTGACCCCTCTCGTCCTGACGACTACGGTCCACCCTACCAGGCATCAGACATCTGATGTCCTATGTTGCGCAGGGTGTTCTCGATGTTCGGCTCACCCGCGCCGGAAAGCCACCCGGCGGCCGCCCAGCGGCCGTGCGGCGGCTCCGCCCGGCCGCCCGGCCACCGCCCGCCCCTGCTGCTTCGCCTTGCCGTCCCTTCCTGTTCCGGAGGTTCCTGTGTCTTCTCGACGGACGCCCGCCAGAGTCGATCGCCGCGCATTCCTGCGGTATTCCGGGGCGGTCGGCGCGGCCGCCGCCTTCACGGGCACCCTCGCCGCCTGCGGCGGCCCCGCCTCGACCACGCGAAGCGGCGCCGCCACCGACGGCGGCGCGGGCGGCGACACGATCACCGCGGGCATCTCGTACGCGCTCTCCACCGGCTTCGACCCGATGACCTCCTCCGGCGCCACCCCGGTCGCGGCCAACTGGCACATCTTCGAGGGACTGGTGGACCTCAACCCGGTCGACCTGTCGGCGCGCCCGGCGCTGGCCACCGCGATGCCGGCCAAGGTGAACGCGACGACGTACCGCGCCACGCTGCGCGAGGGCGCGACCTTCCACGACGGCTCCGCGGTCACCGCCGACGACGTCGTCTTCAGCGTCGAGCGCATCCTCGACCCGAAGAACGCCTCGCTGATGGCGCAGTTCCTGCCCTTCCTCGACGCCGCCCGCGCGGTCGACACGCACACCGTCGAGTTCACGCTGAAGTACCCCTTCGCGCTGTTCCCGTCGCGGATATCGGTGGTCAAGGTCGTCCCGAAGAAGATCGTGCAGGCCGACGAGAAGGCGTTCGACGCCGAACCGGTCGGCTCGGGTCCGTACGCGCTGGTGTCGGCGACCCGTGAGGACAAGATCGTCTTCAGGAAGTACGCCAAGTACAACGGACGTTACCCGGCCAAGGCCGCCTCGATGACCTGGAACCTGCTCTCCGACGCCTCCGCCCGGGTCAGCGCGATGGAGTCCGGCCGCGTCGAGGCCATCGAGGACGTGCCGTACATCGACATGGCCGGCCTGAAGCGCACCTCCACGGTCGAGTCGGCCGCCTCCTTCGGCAACCTCTTCCTGATGTTCAACTGCGCCAAGAAGCCGTTCGACGACCCCCGGGTGCGCCAGGCCCTGCACTACGCGCTGGACACCGAGAAGATCATCGCCACCGCGATGTCCGGGCAGGCCACCGCGGCCAGCGGCTACCTCCAGCCCAGCCACCCCGACTACGTCAAGGCGAGCACGGTCTACGGCCACGACCCCGCCAGGGCCAGGGAACTGCTGAAGGCCGCCGGCGTCAGCGCCCTGAAGGTGACCGCGCTGACCACCGACACCTCCTGGGTGCAGGACATCGCGCCGCTGGTGAAGGAGAGCTGGGACGCGGCCGGCGTCAGGACCACGCTCGACATCGGCCAGTCCTCGGCCCAGTACGCGAAGGTCGACACCGGCGACTACGACCTGCTGGTCGCACCCGGCGACCCTTCGGTGTTCGGCAACGACGTGGACCTGCTGATGCGCTGGTTCTACGTCGGTACCTGGCCGCAGACCCGCTACCACTGGTCGGGCACCGCCAAGGGCAAGCAGGTCGTCTCGCTGCTCGACCAGGCCGCGCGCAGCGCCGACACCACCGCGCGCACCGCCCTGTGGGCCCAGGTCAACGACATCGTCGCCGACCAGGTGCCGCTCTACCCGATCCTGCACCGCAAGCTGCCCACCGCCTGGAACAAGTCCGCGCTGGCCGGGTTCAGCCCGGTGCCGACGACCGGGCTGTCGTTCCTCGGTGTGTCCCCGTCCTGACCCGCGGGGCCGGCTCCTGCCGCACCAGCCGCCGGCCCGCACCGTTCGTCGTCCAGGACCTACCGCTAGGAACACCCGATGTTCGCATTCCTCCGGCTCGCGCTGCGCCGCGTGGCGATCATGCCGGCGATGATCCTCGGCATCACCCTGCTGGTCTTCGTCGTGCTCCAGTTCTCTCCCGCGGACCCCGCCTACAACGCGTTGGGGGAGAACTCGACCGCCGCCGCCCGCGCCGCGTTCGCCAGGGCGAACGGGCTCGATGACCCGCTGCCCGTCCGCTACTACCACTTCATCGTCCAACTGCTGCACGGCAACCTCGGTGTGACGGTGCCGCCCAGCCAGCCGGTCGCCCACCGCATCGCCGTCGCCTTCCCGCTCACCTTGCAACTGACGCTGCTGGGGCTGGCGCTGGCGATCGTGCTGGCCGTCGTGCTCGGCGTCGTCGGCGCGGTGTACCGGGACCGCTGGCCCGACCACGTTATCCGGGTGCTGTCGATGGCCGGAGTCGCGGTGCCGTCGTTCTGGCTGGGCGTGCTGCTGATCCAGCGGTTCGCGCTGGACAGCCCGCTCTTCCCGACCGGGGGATACGTCAACCCCGGCGACTCCTTCACCGGCTGGCTGAAGTGCATGACACTGCCGTCGATCTCGCTCGCGGTACCGGTCGCGGCCTCGCTGGCCCGGCTGATCCGCACCTCGATGGTCACCGAACTCGACCGCGACTACGTCCGCACCGCCACCGGCAACGGCCTGCCACCGCTGCTGGTCGTACGCTCCGTGCTGCGCAACGCGCTGGTCACGCCGCTGACCGTGCTGGGAGTCAAGGTCGGCTACCTGCTCAGCGGCGCGGTCGTCATCGAGACGATCTTCGACCTGCCGGGCATGGGCAAGCTCATCCTGGAGGGCGTCACCGGCGGCGATGTCGCCCTGGTGCAGGGCACCGTCCTGACGATCGCGCTCGCCTTCCTGGTCGTCAACGTCGTCGTCGACCTGCTCTACCTGCTGGTCAACCCGCGCATCAGGACGGTGTGAGATGTTCCTGTTCACTGGCCCGCGACGCATCGTGGCCACACTCTCGCGCCCGGGCATCCGCCTGCGCGCCCTGCCCACGGCCTCGCGGATCGCGCTCGCCGTGCTGGTGGTCGTGGCGCTCGCCGCGATCTGCGCACCCCTGATCGCGGACAACCCGCTGACCACCGGTGTGCCGGTCGACGCGCCGAGCGTCCACCACCTGTTCGGCACCGACCGGCTCGGCCGCGACATCTTCGCCCGGGTCGTCTACGGCGCGCGCTACTCCCTGGTGATCGGCCTGGGTTCGACGGCCGTGGCCGTCCTGGCGGGCGCGCTCCTCGGGTCGCTCGCCGCGACCTCGCCCAAGTGGGGCGACGAGACGGTCATGCGGGTGCTGGACGTGGTGATGTCCTTCCCGCCGATCGCGCTGGCAGCCGTCCTGGTCACCGTCTTCGGCTCCAGCGTGCCCGTCCTCATCCTCACCATCGCCTTCGTGTACGTGCCCTCGCTCGCCCGGGTGGTGCGCGCCAACGTGCTCGCGCAGTACGGCGAGGACTACGTGGCCGCGGAGAAGGTCATCGGCGCGCGGCGCGGGTACATCGTGGTGCGGCACGTGGCGGTCAACTGCGCCGCGCCCGTCATGGTGTTCGCGACGGTGCTGGTCGCCGAGGCGATCATCTTCGAGGCGAGCCTGTCGTTCATCGGCGCCGGGGTGCAGGACCCCGAGCCGAGCTGGGGCAACGTCCTGTCGTACGGCCGGCAGATCCTGCTGTCGGGCGGCTGGTGGGCGACCTTCTTCCCCGGGCTGGTGCTGCTGGTCACGGTGCTGGCGCTGAACGTGCTGTCGGAGGGGCTGACGGACGCGTCGGCGTCGCCGGGGGCCGGGGCCGAGGCGGGCGCCGCTGCGGGGGGCGGCAGCGTGCAGGCCGCCTCCGGGGGCGGTTCCGCGAAGGGCGGCGCTGCCGAGGCCACCGCGGTGGAAGGCGGCGACGCCCGCGCGGCCGTCGAGCGCAGTCTCGTCCTGCTCGCCGAGCGGATGACCGAGCGCCCGCCGGCGATCCGCCCGGTCGCGGCCGACGCGCCGGACCTGCTGGCCATCCGCGACCTGGCGATCCGCTTCCCCGACCGGTACGGCGACGTGCCGGTGGTCGACGGCATCTCGCTGACCGTCCGCGAGGGCGAGACGCTCGGTCTGGTGGGGGAGTCCGGCTGCGGCAAGAGCATCACCAGCCTCGCCGTGATGGGCCTGCTGGCCCGCAACGCCGAGGCGAGCGGCTCCATCGCGTACCGCGGCCGGGAACTGCTCGGCATGGCTCCCCGGCAGCGCCGCGCTCTGGCCGGCAGCGAGATCGCGATGGTCTACCAGGACGCGATGTCCTCGCTCAACCCGTCCGTGCTGGTCGGGCGCCAACTGCGCCAGCTCACCGCACGCGGCGGCACGCGCACCCCGGCCGAACTCCTCGAACTGGTCGGCCTGTCGCCGGACCGCACCCTGCGCAGCTACCCGCACGAGCTGTCCGGCGGCCAGCGCCAGCGGGTGCTGATCGCGATGGCGCTGTCCCGCAGCCCGCGGCTGCTCATCGCCGACGAACCGACCACCGCGCTCGACGTCACCGTGCAGGCCCAGATCGTCGAACTGCTGGTCCGGCTGCGGGACGAGCTGGGCTTCGCGATGATCCTGGTCTCCCACGACCTCGCGCTGGTCAGCGGGCTCGCCCACCGGGTCGCGGTGATGTACGCCGGGCAGGTCGCCGAGACCGGCGACACCCGCGCGCTGCTCACCGACCCCGCCCACCACTACACGCGCGGGCTGCTCGGCTCCGTCACCTCGCTGGAGTCGGGGGCGGCCCGGCTGCACCAGGTGCGCGGTGTGGTGCCGGCGCCCCAGCACTTCGGCGCCGGCTGCCGGTTCGCGTCCAGGTGTGACGCGGCGACGGAGCTGTGCCGCACGGCGGCGCCGGTGCTGGGCGGCCGCGCGGCCGGGGAACCGGCGTCGGCACCGGCCCCGGCGGGCCCGCACGGCTTCGCCTGCCACCACCCGGCCGAACCCGTACTGCTGCAAAGGAGCGGACGATGATCCGGCTCGAAAACGTCCATGTCCGGCACCGGGCCCGGGGCGGCGGCCTGTTCGGGCACGACCACGTCCACGCCCTGACCGGGGCCGAACTGACCGTGGACCGCGGTGAGATCGTCGGACTGGTCGGGGAGTCCGGGTGCGGCAAGTCCACGCTGGCCCGGGTCCTGACGGGCTTGCAGCGGCCCACGGAGGGCAGGGTGCTCTTCCGCGGTGAGGACCTGTGGAGTCTGCCCGCCGCCCGGCGCCGTACCGAGTTCGGCGCGTCGGTCGGGGTGGTCTTCCAGGACGCCTCGACCGCGCTGAACCCGCGCATGCCGGTGGGCCGTATCCTGCGCGACCCGCTGGACGTGCACCGGCGCGGCACGGTCCGCGACCGGGAGCGCCGGGTCGTCGAACTCCTCGACCTGGTCGGGCTGCCCGCCCACACGGTGCAGGCGCTGCCCGGTCGGCTCTCGGGCGGGCAGCGCCAGCGGGTCGCCATCGCCCGGGCACTGGCGCTGGGGCCGGAGCTGATCGTCGCCGACGAGCCCACCAGCGCGCTGGACGTGTCGGTCCGCGCCCAGGTGCTCAACCTGCTGATGGACCTGCGCGCCGAACTGGGCCTGGGCATGGTCTTCATCTCGCACGACATCCAGACCGTCCGGCACCTCTCCGACCGGCTCGCGGTGCTCTACCTCGGCCGGATCGTGGAGGAGGGCCCGGCGGCGGAGGTCTCCAGGACACCCGCCCACCCCTACACCGAGTCGCTCTTCTCCGCGACGCCCAGCCTGCTGGAGACCGTCGATCGGATCGTGCTCAACGGGCCGGTCCCGTCCGCCATCCGCCCGCCGAGCGGCTGCCCGTTCCGTACCCGCTGCTGGAAGGCGGACGACGCGTGCGCCGACGTCTTCCCGGCGCCGACCGAGGACGGCGCGCACCGCTGGCACTGCGTCCACCCGCAGAACTCCGCGCCGGCCGTCGCGCCGGCCGCCGCGCCGGTCGACGCACCTGATGCCGCGCCGAGTCCCTCCGCCCATCCCGCATCCCGTCCCGTATCCCACCCCGCATCCCGTCCCGCGTCGGCGGACACCGACCCCGCCACGCGGCCCGCCACAAGGAGCAGTTCGTGAAGCCCCGCACCGCCCCCTTCTCGGGAGTCATCCCGCCCGTCGTCACACCGCTCACCGCCGACGGCACCGTCGACACCGTGTCGTTGGAGCGGGTGGTCCGGCACCTCGTCGACGGCGGTGTCGACGCCCTCTTCGCGCTGGGCAGCTCCGGCGAGGTCGCCTACCTGACCGACGACCAGCAGGACACGGTCCTCGACGTGGTGGTCAAGACCGCGGCGGGCCAGGTGCCGGTGCTGGCGGGCGCCATCGAGACCACCACCAACAAGGTGATCGAGCGCGCCCGGTCGGCGGCCGCGAAGGGCGTCGAGGCGATCGTGGCGACGGCCCCCTTCTACACCCGCACCCACCCCACGGAGATCGACCGGCACTTCCGGCAGATCGCCGCGGCCTGCGAACTGCCGCTGCTCGCCTACGACATACCGGTGTGCGTGCACAGCAAGCTCTCCCGCGAGCTGGTGCTGGCGCTGGCCGCCGACGGCGTCCTGGCGGGTGTGAAGGACTCCAGCGGCGACGACGTGTCCTTCCGCCAACTCGCCCTCGACCTGCGCGGGCAGTCCGGGTTCGCGCTGCTGACGGGGCACGAGGTCGTCGTCGACGCGATGCTGCTGGGCGGCGCCGACGGCTCGGTGCCGGGCCTGGGCAACGTCGACCCGCGCGGGTACCGGCGGCTGCACGACGCGGCCGCGCGCGGCGACTGGGACGCCGCCCGCGCCGAACAGGACCGGCTGGCCCGGCTCTTCCGCATCGTCGAGGCGGCCGACCCGGCGGACGCCTCCGGGACCGCTGCCGGACTGGGCGCCTTCAAGACCGCACTCGCCGTCCTCGGGGTGATCGCCGCCAACACCGTCAGCCCGCCGATGCGCCCGCTGACCGCGGAGGAGACCGGCCGCATCGCCGCCATCCTCGAAGAGACGGGGCTGCGGTGACCCTGCTCGCCGGTGTCGACATCGGCGGCACCAAGACGGCCGCCGCCCTGATCACGCCCGACGGCACGCTGCTCGACCGCACCTCGCTCGCCACCCCCGCCGCCCAGGGGCCTGCCGCCGTCCTCGACGCGGCGGCCCGGGCGGTGGCCCGGCTCGGCCGACCGGTGGCCGCCGTCGGCGTCGGCAGCGCGGGCGTCATCGACCCGCACACCGGCCGCGTCCGCTCGGCCACCTCCGCGCTGCCCGGCTGGGGCGGTACCGACCTGCGCGGGCAGCTCGCCGCCCGGCTCCAGGTCCCGGTCGCCGTGGACAACGACGTCAACGCCCACGCGCTCGGCGAACACTGGCTCGGCCGCGCCGCCGGCCACACCTGCGTCCTGCTCCTCACCGTCGGTACCGGGGTGGGCGGGTGCGTCCTGATCGGCGGCCGCGTCCACCACGGGGCCGGCGGCGCGGCCGGCGAGGCGGGCCACCTGCCGGTGCCGGCCGCGGCCGGACTGCCCTGCCCCTGCGGCGGCCGCGGCCACGCGGAGGCCGCAGCCTCCGGACCGGCGATGACCGCCGCCTACCGGGAACTCGCCGGGGCCTCGGGCGCGACCCTTCCGGACGTCAACTCCCTTGCTGAGGAGGGCGATCCGGTCGCCCGCACCGTCCTGCGCACCGGTGCCACCGCGCTCGGCGAGGCCATCGGCGGCCTGGTCAACCTCCTCGCCCCCGACCTCGTCATCCTCGGCGGCGGCGTCAGCCGCTCCGGCCCCTTCTGGTGGGACCCGCTGCGGACGACCGTGGCCGCCCACCTCCTCCCCGCGGTGGCCGCCACCCCGGTGCTCGCCGGCGCCCTCGGCGACGACGCGGCGCTCTACGGTGCCGCTTACCTCGGACGGGAGGTGCTGGTGTGAGCGGCACCGACGGCCTCCTGCCGGGCCCCGGAAGCACGGGTGGAGGGCACCGGTCACGTGACGGCGTCCTGGAACGCCTGCGCGGGCAGCTGATCGTCTCCTGCCAGGCGTACCCGGGGGAGCCGCTGCGCGACCCGCTGATCATGCGTCAGATGTCGCTCGCCGTACTGACCGGCGGCGCGGCCGGCCTGCGCGCTCAGGGCCTGGACGACCTGCGCGCCATCCGCGCGGTGACCGATGTCCCGCTCATCGGCCTCTGGAAGGACGGCACTTCGGGCGTCTACATCACCCCGACCGTGCGGCACGCCCGCGAGGTCGCGGCGACCGGTGCGGACATCGTGGCCGCCGACGCGACCTTCCGCCCGCGGCCCGGTGGCGAGAGGCTGGAGCAGACCGTCGCCGCCGTCCACCAGGACGACCGCCTGTTCATGGCGGACGTCTCCAGTTATGAGGAGGGCGTGCGGGCTGCTGAACTCGGGGCCGACCTGGTCGGCACCACTCTTTCCGGGCACGTCGGTGACGCGCCCCACCCGGAGGGGCCCGACCTCGAACTCGTCGCCCGGTTGGCGGCGGTGCTGTCCGTCCCGGTCGTGGCCGAGGGCCGCATCCACACTCCCGCGCAGGCCCGCGCCGCCCTGGACGCGGGTGCCTTCGCGGTGGTCGTGGGCACGGCCATCACCCACCCGACCAGCCTCACCCGCTGGTTCGCCGAGGGGATGGGGCGGCCCGCCGGATAGGCGAAGTGTGCGGGTGGGGACGGGGACGCCTGCCTACTCGCCGCTCAACTCGACGAGTTTGAGCACCGTGTTCCAGTTGCGCGCGGTCGCGGCCAGGCCGAGCCAGCGGTCCGAGAAGCGGGCGGCCAGCTTGGAGTTGCGGATCGAGTCCGGGAAGTGGGCGTAGATCTCGCGCTCACCGGCCCGGAACTCGTCGGGGGCGTAGACGGCCAGGTCCAGGGTGGCCAGCTTGTCCTGGGGCGGCGGCCCGGACAGGAAGATCACCAGGAACCGCGAACCGTTCACACCCTCCATCGGGAACGGGTTGGCGTCCACCACGCGGCGCAGGTCCGTCGCCGCCCGGACCATGCACGTGATGGTGAGCCCCAGCTCGTTCGCGATGCGCTGCTCCAACTCCGCTTCCAGACGCCGCGGTTCCTCCTCCTTTCCGTGGGTGAAGACGGCATTGCCGCTTTGCAGGTAAGTGCGCACCGCGGTGCCGCCCATGTCGGTGAGCCGGCCGCGCAGTGTCTCCATGGGGACGCGTCCGTGGCCCCCGACGTTGATGCCGCGCAGCAGCGCGACGTAGCGCGTGGCGGACGGGTCCGCGGTGCTCGCGAGGTCTGCGGTGCTCGCGGGGTCCGCGGGGTCCGCGGTCTTCGGTGAGAGCGGCGTCCTGGGTTTCGTCACCTCCGTAAAGGTAGTCGTGAGGGTGCGTGGCGGTGGTGTTCCGCGCTGCGCAAGGGCGTTGCGGGTGCGCGGAGGGGAGCGCGGGCCGGTGCGCGGATGCGGGTGCGCCCGGGCGCGCGGGTGCGCGTACAGAGGAGTGCTGCGCGTGTGGGGGTGCGGCCCGGGGGCGGGGGTGATTCGGGCACCACCGCGATCCGATCCGCTGTAGGTCTGTTTTTCCTGAATCCATGCGGACTATGCCGGATGTCCCTCTTTCGAGGTAGGGCACGTACGCCGGAACGGTTCGGCGCGGCCGGCGGTCGTTAGCTTCGCGGCCATGAGCAGCAGCCCCCAGCGCCCGATGATCACCGAACTCCGGCTGTCGGCCTTCAAATCGCACCGCGGTGCCACTTTCCCGCTCGACCCGGTCACGCTTCTTTCCGGGCCGAGCGGCACGGGCAAGTCGAGCGTCCTCGAAGGTCTGGCCGTACTCGGCCGCCTCGCCTCGGGGGCCGATCTGCAAGGGGTGTTCGAGGTGTCGCGCACCGGCAGGTCGTTCATCCGCGGGGGAGCGGCGGCCTGTGTGCCGCAGGACGCGAGCCCCGACGCGCAGGGGCGGCGCGGCTTCCGTATCGGCTGCACCGCCGACGGTGTGCTCGGACCGGTCCGGCTCGACCTGGCCGTGCAGGTCGAGCCGACCTTGCGGATCGTCGGCGAACGGCTGAGCGGCCTCGGCGAGACCCTTCTGACCACGGCGCTGCGCAACCCCGCCCGCCCCACTGTCCAGGCGGCCTGGCACACCGGCGACGCCGTCGCGGTCATCCGCGCGCCTCTCCCCGACGACCGGCTCGCCACGCCGATGCTGCCGCTGCGCGTGTCCGGCAGCACCGAGGGGCAGCAGAAGGTGCTGGCGGCGGCCGAGCAGATGGTCGTCGCGCTGCGCGGCGTCTTCCCGGTCGTGCCGCGTCCGGAGGTGATGCGCGGTCCGGTGCGGGTGGGTGACGGGCGGCTGCGCGGTTCGTGCGACAACCTGTCCGCGGTGCTGGCCAGGACCGAGCACGAGTGCAGCATCCGGCACGGGCTGCTGGTGGGTGCGGTGCGCGAGGTGTGCAGTGGGCCGGTGCACGGCCTGACCGCGCTGCCCGCGCTGATGACCGGGGGCGCCCGTGAACCGCTGGTCGAGGCGGTGATCGCCGCGGTGGACCGCGGCGGGCTCGGCATGGTTCCGGTCGACCGGCTCGGCGACGGCGAACTGCGTTTCCTGGCGCTGGCGCTGGTGCTGCTGACCGGGCCCGGCGTGCTCGACGTGGACACCAGCACCGAGCATCTGCCGGCCGGTCAGGTGCTGACGGTGGTGGCCGACGGGCTGGACGTCGGCGTCGACCGGCGACAGGCCCGGGAACTGCTCCGGCTGGCCGGGCTCGCCTCCGCCCGCGGCCACATCCGGCTGCTGGGCACCGTGCAGGACCCCTCTCACCTGGAGGACGCCGAAACCATCGACAGGGCCCTGCTCGTGGAGCTGGGGGCAGGGTCGGAGGTGGCGCGGATGACGCGGAAGAGGAAGAGGGCGGTGGAGGAGGAAGCAGCGTGCGGGGAGGAGGGCGCTGACACGGCCGTGGAGGGGGCCGCGGATCTCGGTGGTCTAGGGCCGGGCGGTGGGCCTGGGGCGGGGGATGGCGGGCCGCGTGAAGAGGCGCCGTGCGGAGGCGGACCGGGGCGAACGGACGGTGCGGGGGAGGCGGGAGCGGCCGGGCCGACGGATGTCGGGGATGCCGGGGGTGCCGGGAACGTAGGGGCGGTCGGGGAGGCCGGGGAGGCGGTTGCGGGGTCCACCGGTTCCGCGGGCGGCGCTGATCGGAAGGGGCCCGCGCCCGCGGGAACCGTCAGGGAGGAGCGGGTGCCCGCGCAAGCCGGTCCGGACCGGCGGACGTCGTCGGCGGGCGCGCCCACCGTGAGGCCGCCGGCGGAGCCCTCTCCTTCTCCTTACGGCGGGCCGCCGTTCGACCGGGTCGGGCACGACGACTTCGGGTACTCCGGTTTCGGGAGCGACGAGTCCTGCGGCTACGGCGATGCCGGCTACGACGACTCCGGGTACGGCGACGCCGGGTACGAAGGGCCCGACGACCGCGGCTTCGAACCCGGCGACTACGTCCACACCGAAACCGTCGACGACGTGCCCGGCCACGCGGAACCGGGATGGCTCGACACGGCGTTCGTCCCCGCCCCCGCTGGACAACTTCCCGCTGGACAACTCCCCATTGAGCAACTTCCGGTTGGGCAACTTCCCGCCGCGATCGGCGCCGGACGGGAGAACGGCGCGGACAGCGGATCGGCGGCGCGGTACGAGGGGGAAGGCGACGGGCGCGGTGACGATGAGGTAGACCGGTCCGTGTGACCGACCGACACGATCTCGCCGAACTCCAGCAGCGCCTGGTGGACTTCGCGGCCAGGCGCCGCTGGGAGCCCTTCCACACGCCGAAGAACCTCGCCGCCGCGCTGAGCGTCGAAGCCGCCGAACTGCTGGAGATCTTCCAGTGGCTGACCCCCGAGCAGTCGGCGGCGGTGATGTCCGGGGAGGGGGACGGAGGCGGCGGTGGAGCGTCGGCGGCCCGCGTACTGGACGAGGTCGCGGATGTCCTGGCGTATCTGCTGCAGTTCTGCGCGGTGCTCGACATCGACGTGCTGGCCGCGCTCTCCGCGAAGATCGACCGCAACGAGCTGCGCTTTCCGGTGCCGGAGCTGGTGCCGGAGCAGGTACCGAAACCGGCGCCGGCCGAGAGCGGTGGACAGAAGCCCGCTGATCCCTCGGACGAGTGACCGAGTTATCCACAAGCCAGAAGCTTTCCACAGTTCCGAATTTTCCTCTTTCCAGGCACTTGCGCCGTGTCACTCTGAGTGACATGAGACGGCGGCACGGAGTCGTCGTGCGAGTGCGTGAGAAGGGAAGAGGACATGGACGCTGCACGGCTCGTGGCGGAGGCGGAGCGGGCGATGAGCCGCGATCCACAGCCTGAGGACGTCATCGCCGAGGCATGGCAGGCGTACGAGTTGACCGAGGCTATCGGACGGCTGCTCGCGGAGATGTGGGGACGCGCGGCCGAGGGCGCGACCGGGCCCATGCGGCCCGGGGAGCGCGGGGCGACGCGCGACCCAGGGCGTACGGTCTCGCGGGCCGGGCCCGTGCCGGTCGTCTCGGCCACGCGGGTCGGCCCGCCCAGAGCCGCGCGGTTGAGCACGATCCGCGAACCGGCCGACACCCTGCGGGCGCTGCGCACCCTCCTCGGCGAGATCGGGCTCGCCCTGGTCGCGCTGATCTCCTCGGCGTGCGACGAGGAGACCTACTGGGAGTGCGTCGAAGCGCTTGACGCGGTCGACGAGGCGAAGGACCGGGTCCATGTGCTCGCGCGTGCCGACTCGGGGTGACGTGGACGGCCGCGGACCTGATGCAGGATGGGGGAATGGATCTACGCATCTTCACTGAGCCCCAGCAGGGGGCGAGCTACGACACGCTGCTGTCGGTCGCCAAGGCAACCGAGGAACTCGGCTTCGACGCCTTTTTCCGCTCGGACCACTACCTGACCATGGGTGGGGACGGGCTGCCGGGACCGACGGACGCCTGGATCACGCTGGCCGGTCTCGCGCGGGAGACCAGCCGGATCAAGCTCGGCACGCTGATGACCGCGGGCACCTTCCGGCTGCCCGGCGTCCTGGCCATCCAGGTGGCCCAGGTCGACCAGATGTCGGGCGGCCGCGTCGAGTTCGGGCTCGGCGCGGGCTGGTACGAGGCGGAGCACACCGCGTACGGCATCCCCTTCCCGAAGGAGAAGTTCGGCCGGCTGGAGGAGCAGCTGGCCGTCATCACCGGACTGTGGGGGACGCCGGTCGGCCAGACCTTCGACTACGACGGCACGTTCTACCAGCTCAAGGACTCGCCGGCGCTGGCGAAGCCCGCGCAGTCGTCGCTTCCGGTGATCATCGGCGGCATGGGCGCCAAGCGGACCCCTGAGCTGGCGGCGCGCTACGCGGCGGAGTTCAACATCCCCTTCGCCTCGGTCGAGGACAGCGGGCGGCAGTTCGAGCGGGTTCGGGAGGCGCTGCGGTCGGCCGGCCGGGCGGCGGACGACATCGTCCTGTCCAACGCGCTGGTCGTCGCGGTCGGCAAGGACGACGCCGAGGTCGGCCGGCGCGCGGCGGCGATCGGCCGGGAGGTCGACGAGCTGAAGGCCAACGGGCTCGCCGGGTCGCCCGCGGAGGTCGTCGACAAGATCGGGCGGTACGCGGAGCTGGGCGCCACCCGGTTCTACCTCCAGGTCCTGGACCTGAAGGATCTGGACCACCTGGAGCTGATCTCCGCGCAGGTCCAGTCGCAGCTCGGATGAGGGCGCGGTGACCCCGCCCGTGCCCGCGGCGGAGCCCGGCCCCGCCCGCGGGCCGGGCGGACCGCCCGCCGCGGAAGAGCCCGCAGGACCGGCCATGCGCGAGACGCACGAGTCTCGCGAGACGCACGAGAAGACGCGAGAGGAAGAGAAGGGAGGTGAGGCGATCGGAACGAAGCCGGTCAGGCGGGCCGCGCCCGGTACGCCCGGCACGCCGGCCGGGCGGATGCTGCCGGACGAAGGGGCGCTGGTGCTCGACGGCGGGCTGTCCAACCAACTCGTCGACCAAGGCTGCGACTTGACGGACCCGCTGTGGACGGCGCGGTTGCTGGCGGAGGAGCCCGAGCAGGTCTTCGCGGCGCACACCGCGTACCTGGAGGCGGGTGCGCAGGTGGTCACCACGGCCAGTTATCAGGCGACGTTCGAGGGGTTCGCGCGGCGCGGGGTCGGCCGTGCGGAAGCTGCGCGGCTGCTGGAGCGCAGTGTCGAGTTGGCCCGGCGGGCGGCGGCGGGCCGGACCAGGGTGCGGGTGGCGGCGTCGGTCGGGCCGTACGGGGCGATGCTGGCGGACGGCAGCGAGTACCGGGGACGGTACGGGCTGAGTGTGCGGGAGCTGGCGAAGTTCCACCGACCGCGGATCGAGGTACTGGCAGCGGCGGGGCCGGATGTCCTCGCGTTGGAGACTGTGCCGGATGTGGACGAAGCGGAGGCGATGCTGAAGGCGGTTGAGGGTACCGGGGTGCCGGTGTGGCTGTCATACACGGTCGAGGGCGGCCGGACGCGGGCCGGGCAGCGGCTGGCGGAGGCGTTCTCGCTGGTGGCGGGCCGGGACGAGGTGGTCGCGGTGGGCGTGAACTGCTGCGCTCCGGGCGAGGTGGCCGACGCGGTGCGGCTGGCCGCGGAGGTCTCGGGGAAGCCGGTGGTGGCCTATCCCAACAGCGGTGAGCACTGGGACGCCGAGGGGCGGCGCTGGGCGGGCGAGACGGAGTTCGACCCGGCGCTGGTCACCGGGTGGTGCCAGGAGGGCGCGCGGCTGGTGGGTGGTTGCTGCCGGGTGGGGCCGCCGGGGATCGCCGGGATCGCGGCGGCGCTGCGGGGCGGCGGTCGGGCGGCTTGAGCGGCTGAGTGGCTGAGCGGCTGAGTTGCTTGTGCGGCTGAGTGGCTCGGGTGGTCGGCTGGTGAGTTGCGGGGGTGAGTTCCGGGTTCGGGTCCGGGTCTGGGTTCGGGTCCGGTCCCGGGTCCGGGTTCGGGTCGGGCTCCGGATTCGGTCCCGGGTCCGGCTTCGGGGGCGGCGTAAATCCGGTGTCGGCCGGGGCTCCGTTGCCGAATACTCGCGTACGTGTTCATGACGATCACTGCCACCGGCAGCACCGAAGTTCCGGCTACCGACCTGGGGTTCCTGCTCCACAAGCACCCGGATCGGGCGCAGGCGTTCTCGACGGCCTACGGCCAGGCGCATGTGTTCTACCCCGAGGCGACCGCCGAGTCGACCACGGCCGCGCTGCTGCTGGAGGTGGATGCGCCCGCGCTGGTGCGACGCGGGAAGGGTCGGGGTCGCTGGGGCGCGCCCGATGCCGCGCTGGCGCAGTACGTGAACGACCGGCCGTACGCTGCGTCGTCGCTGCTGGCGGTGGCGCTGCGGACGGTGTTCGCCACCGCGCTGCGCGGGGAGTGCCGGACGCTTCCGGAGCGGGCGGCGGCGCCGATGCCGTTGCGGGTGGAGGTGCCGGTGCTGCCCGCGCGGGGCGGCCCGGAGTTGGTGGCGAAGCTGTTCGAGCCGCTGGGGTGGCGGGTGGCGGCGGAGCCGATCGCGTTGGACCCGCGGTTCCCGGAGTGGGGCGAGTCGCGGTATGTGGCACTGACGTTGGAAGGGGAGATGCGACTGGCGGAGGCATTGCGGCACCTGTACGTGCTGTTGCCGGTGCTGGACGATGCCAAGCACTACTGGGTGTCGGCCGACGAGGTGGACAAGCTGCTGAGGTTCGGCGAGGGGTGGCTGCCGCGGCACCCGGAGCAGAAGCTGATCACCAGCCGCTACCTGTCCCGGCGCTGGTCGCTGACGCGGCAGGCGCTGGAGCGGATGGAGCTGGTCCGGCTGGCCGACGCGGACGACATCGAGGTCGAGGCGATCGACAACGCGGTGGAGCCGGAGGTGCCCGAGGAGGTGGCGGAGCGGCCGGCGCCGCTGGCGGTGCAGCGCAGGGAGTCGATCCTCGGCGAACTGCGCGCGGCGGGTGCGGCGCGGGTGCTGGACCTGGGCTGCGGCCAGGGCCAGTTGGTGGCGGCGATGCTGAAGGAGGCCCGGTTCACCGAGGTCGTCGGCGTCGACGTGTCGGCGCGGGCCCTGGACATCGCCGCGCGGCGGCTGCGGCTGGATCGGATGGGGGAGCGGCAGGCGGGACGGGTCGCGCTGCTCCAGGGTTCGCTGGCGTACACCGACAAGCGGCTGGCGGGGTACGACGCGGCGGTGCTCAGCGAGGTGGTCGAGCACCTGGACCTGCCCAGGCTCCCGGCGCTGGAGTACGCCGTGTTCGGGGCCGCCCGCCCGCGGACGGTGGTCGTGACGACGCCGAACGCCGAGTACAACGTGCGGTGGGAGTCGCTGCCCGCCGGGCATGTGCGGCACGCGGACCACCGGTTCGAGTGGAGCCGGGCGGAGTTCGGCCGGTGGGCGGCCGGGGTGGCCGAGCAGTACGGCTACCGGGTGCGGTTCGCCGGCGTGGGGCCGGACGACCCCGAGGTGGGGCCGCCCACGCAGATGGCCGTCTTCGGCCACGCAGCGGACGAGCAGGACCAGCAGGCCGAGCAGGACCAGCAGGACGGGAAGAGCGAGCAGGGCGAGATGGACGAGAGCGGCGAGAAGAGCGCGAAGGAGGCAGTCGCATGACCGAGCACCGCAGCAGCATGGACGCGGGCACCCCGAAGGCCCCGGAAGTCCAGGAGCACCCCGAGGCGGCGGCCCCCGAGACCGCGCCCGGCCCGGGCGCGCTGGCCGTCACCGACCTGTCGCTGGTCGTGCTGATCGGGGCGACCGGCGCGGGCAAGTCCACCTTCGCCGCACGCCACTTCAAGCCGACCGAGGTGATCTCCTCGGACTTCTGCCGCGGTCTGGTCGGCGACGACGAGAACGACCAGAGCGTGACGCGCGACGCGTTCGACGTCCTGCACTACATCGCCGGCAAGCGGCTCGCCGCCGGGCGCCGCACCGTCATCGACGCCACGAACGTGCAGCGCGAGGCACGCCAGCCGCTGATCCGGCTCGCCCGCGAGCACGACGTCCTGCCGATCGCGATCGTGCTGGACGTGCCGGAGCGGGTGTGCGCCGACCGCAACGCCGCCCGCCCCGACCGGGCCGGCATGCCCCGCCACGTCATCCAGCGCCACCAGCGCGAGCTGCGCCGCTCGCTGCGCGGCCTGGAGCGTGAGGGCTTCCGCAAGGTGCACGTGCTGCGCGGGACCGAGGAGGTGGAGGGCGCGCGGGTCGTCACCGAGCGCCGGTACAACGACCTGACCCACCTCACCGGCCCGTTCGACATCATCGGCGACGTGCACGGATGCAGTTCGGAGCTGGAGACGCTGCTGGCCCGGCTCGGCTACCGGGACGGCACCCACCCCGAGGGCCGCACCGCGTGTTCGTCGGCGACCTGGTCGACCGCGGCCCCGACAGCCCGGGCGTACTGCGCCGCGTGATGGGCATGGTCGAGGCGGGCACCGCCCTGTGCGTGCCGGGCAACCACGAGAACAAGCTCGGCCGCTACCTCAAGGGCCGCAAGGTCCAGCACACCCACGGCCTCGCCGAGACCATCGAGCAGTTCGAGCGGGAGGACGCCCGCGACCCGGACTTCCGCGCCCGGGTCCGGACCTTCGTCGAGGGCCTGGTCAGCCACTACGTCCTGGACGGCGGCAAGCTCGTGGTCTGCCACGCCGGGCTGCCCGAGAAGTACCACGGCCGCACCTCCGGCCGGGTCCGCTCGCACGCCCTGTACGGCGACACCACCGGCGAGACGGACGAGTTCGGCCTGCCCGTGCGCTACCCGTGGGCCGAGGACTACCGCGGCCGCGCCGCCGTGGTCTACGGCCACACCCCCGTGCCGGCCACGTCCTGGGTCAACAACACGCTCTGCCTCGACACCGGCGCCGTCTTCGGCGGCCGGATGACCGCGCTGCGCTGGCCGGAACGGGAGATCGTCGACGTGCCGGCCGAGCGGGTCTGGTACGAGCCGGCCAAGCCGCTCGCCGCGCCCACGCCCGGCGCGAAGGACGGCCGGCCCCTGGACCTCGCCGACGTCGTGGGCCGCCGCACCGTGGAGACCTCCCGGATGGGCCGGCTCGCCGTGCGCGAGGAGAACGCGGCCGCCGCCCTGGAGGTGATGAGCCGCTTCGCGGTCGACCCGCGCCTGCTCGGCTACCTGCCGCCGACCATGGCGCCGTGCGCCACCTCCACCCAGGACGGCTACCTGGAGCACCCGGCCGAGGCGTTCGACGCCTACCGGCAGGACGGCGTCGCCCGGGTGGTGTGCGAGGAGAAGCACATGGGCTCGCGCGCGGTCGCCCTGGTCTGCCGCGACGAGGCGGTCGCCCGCGAGCGCTTCGGCACGACCGCGCCCGGCGTCACCGGCGCCGTGCACACCCGCACCGGGCGGCCGTTCTTCGACGACCCCGCCGTCACCGAGGAGGTGCTCGCCCGGCTGCGCGCGGCCGTCACCGCCGCCGGACTGTGGGAGGAGCTGGACACCGACTGGCTGCTGCTCGACGCCGAGTTGCTGCCCTGGTCGCTGAAGGCGTCCGGCCTGCTGCGCAAGCAGTACGCGGCGGTGGGCGCCGCGTCCGGTGCCGCGTTCCCCGCCGCCCTGACCGCGCTCGGAGCCGCCGTCGCCCGCGGCACCGACGTCGCCGCATTGCTGGCCCGGCAGGAGGAACGGGCGGCGGACGCGGCCGCGTTCACCGAGGCGTACCGCCGCTACTGCTGGAGCACCGACGGGCTTCAGGGGGTGCGGCTGGCACCGTTCCAGCTGCTGGCCGTGCGGGGCCGCAGCCTCGCCGACCTGCCGCACGACCGGCAGCTCGCCCTCATCGACCGCCTCGTCGAAGCCGACACCGGCGGCCTGCTCCAGGCCACCCGCCGGCTGTACGTCGACACCGGCGACGAGGAGTCGGTGGCCGCCGGGGTGCGCTGGTGGCTGGAGCTGACCGGGGCGGGCGGCGAGGGCATGGTGGTCAAGCCGCTGGCCGCGCTGGTGCGCACCGAGTCCGGGCGGCTGGTCCAGCCCGGCGTGAAGTGCCGCGGCCGGGAGTATCTGCGGATCATCTACGGTCCGGAGTACACCCGCCCCGAGCACCTCGCCCGGCTGCGCGGCCGCGCCCTCGGCCACAAGCGGTCCCTCGCGCTGCGCGAGTACGCCCTCGGCCTGGAGGCCCTGGACCGGCTCGCCGCCGGTGAGCCGCTGTGGCGGGTGCACGAGGCGGTCTTCGCGGTGCTCGCGCTGGAGTCCGAGCCGGTCGACCCCCGGCTCTGACCTGGCCCCGCACGGCGAGGCCCGCCCCGCCGGCCCCGTACGGCACGGCCCCCCGTACGGCTGGGCCCACCCCCGTACGGCAGGACCAACACGGCACCGCGCCCCACCCACGGGCGCGGTGCCGTGTTGAGCCGTCCCGCACATGGGAAGCTCTTCTTCCATGGCTTCCATGGCGGACAACGGCTTCCACGTCGACTCCGAGACCGGCCGGCTGCGCCGCGTCATCCTGCACCGCCCCGACCTCGAACTGAAGCGGCTGACCCCGACCAACAAGGACGCGCTGCTCTTCGACGACCTGCTGTGGGTGCGCCGGGCCCGCGCCGAGCACGACGGGTTCGCCGACGTGCTGCGGGACCGCGGCGTCGAGGTGCACCTCTTCGGCGACCTGCTCCAGGAGTCGCTGGAGGTGCCCGCGGCCAAGCGGCTCGTGCTGGACCGGGTCTTCGACGAGAAGGAGTACGGCCCGCTGGCCACCGGGCACCTGCGGGCGGCGTTCGACGAGCTGCCCACCCCGGACCTGACCGAGGCGCTGGTCGGGGGCATGACCAAACGCGAGTTCCTGGAGCGCTTCGCCGAGCCGGTCTCGGTCCGGTTCCACGCCATGGACCTGGACGACTTCCTGCTCAGCCCGCTCCCCAACCACCTCTTCACCCGCGACACCTCCGCCTGGGTCTACGACGGGGTGAGCATCAACGCGATGCGCTGGCCGGCCCGGCAGCGCGAGACCGTGCACTTCGAGGCGATCTACCGGCACCACCCGCTCTTCGCCCAGGGCGGTTTCCACGTCTGGTCCGAGGGCCAGCACGCCTACCCGTCGACGATCGAGGGCGGCGACGTGCTGGTGATCGGCCGCGGCGCGGTGCTGATCGGGATGAGCGAGCGCACCACCCCGCAGGCCGTCGAGATGCTGGCGCGCGGACTGTTCGCGGCCGGCTCGGCCCGCACCATCGTGGCGCTCGACATGCCCAAGGGCCGCGCGTTCATGCACCTGGACACCGTGATGACCATGGTCGACGGCGACACCTTCACGCAGTACGCGGGCCTGGGGATGCTGCGCTCGTACACCATCGAGCCGGGCGGGGAGGAGGGCGAGCTGAAGGTCACCGACCACGCGCCGGAGCACATGCACCGTGCGATCGCCGCCGCGCTCGGCCTCGACGCGATCACCGTGCTCACCGCCACCCAGGACGTGCACGCGGCCGAGCGCGAGCAGTGGGACGACGGCTGCAACGTGCTCGCGGTGGAGCCGCGCGTCGTGGTGGCGTACGAGCGGAACGCGACCACCAACACGTTCCTGCGCAAGCGTGGCATCGAGGTGATCGAGATCCCCGGCAGCGAGCTGGGCCGGGGCCGGGGCGGGCCGCGCTGCATGAGCTGCCCGATCGAGCGCGACGCGGTGTGACGAGCGGCCCACTCCCCAGGACTGTATAAGAATGCCGATCATCGTATAGGGTTCCATTGCTCGATGACACCGCACGCTAGGAGTTCCGCATGCCCGTCGACCTCAAGGGCCGGCACTTCCTCAAGGAACTGGACTTCACTCCTGAGGAGTTCCGCCACCTCGTCGCTCTGGCCGCGGAGCTGAAGGCCGCCAAGAAGGCGGGCGCCGAGCAGCAGCGGCTGCGCGGCCGGAACATCGCGCTCGTCTTCGAGAAGACCTCCACCCGCACCCGCAGCGCCTTCGAGGTGGCGGCCGCCGATCAGGGCGCCTCCACCACCTACCTCGACCCGACCGGCTCGCAGATCGGCCACAAGGAGTCGATCAAGGACACCGCCCGGGTGCTGGGCCGGATGTTCGACGGCATCCAGTACCGCGGGCACGGCCAGGCCGCCGTCGAGGAACTGGCCGCGTACGCCGGGGTGCCGGTGTGGAACGGCCTCACCGACGAGTGGCACCCCACCCAGATGCTCGCCGACGTGCTCACCATGACCGAGCACAACCCCAAGCCGCTGCCGGAGATCTCCTACGCCTACCTCGGCGACGCCCGCTACAACATGGGCAACTCGCTGCTGGTCACCGGCGCGCTGCTCGGCATGGACGTGCGGATCGCCGCGCCCGTGTCGATGTGGCCGCACACCGAGATCGTCGCGCAGGCCCGCGCGCTGGCCGACCGGACCGGGGCGCGGATCACCCTCACCGAGAGCGTCGAGGAGGGCGTGCGCGGTGTCGACCACGTGCACACCGACGTGTGGGTGTCGATGGGCGAGCCCAAGGAGGTCTGGGACGAGCGCATCCACCTGCTCTCCCCGTACGCCGTCACCGCCGACGTGATGCGCGCCACCGGCAACCCGGCCGCCACCTTCCTGCACTGCCTGCCTGCCTTCCACGACCTGGGCACCGCCGTCGGCCGCGAGATCCACGCCCGGTACGGCCTGGATCACCTCGAGGTCTCCGACGAGGTCTTCGAGTCCGCGCAGTCCGTCGTCTTCGACCAGGCCGAGAACCGGATGCACACCATCAAGGCGATCCTCGTCTCCACCCTCGGCTGAACCCCTCGACCCGGCCCCGGTCGACCCGGCCCCGGCCGAACCGCCCCCGGCCGGACCGGCTCCGGCCTGCGGGCGAGCGGGCGAACTCGGCTAGGGTACGGACGAGTTCCGGTCGCGCCGCGGCCGGAAGCGGGCCGGCCGGCAGGGGGAGGCGGGAAGGCATGGCGAACGGCGAGAGCGCGCCGACCACCGGCGCGGCGGAGCGCGCGCCGGACCCGGTGCGTTCGGAACTGACGGCGGTCGTGGTGTACGCGCGGGGCGCGGTGTGCACCCGCCGCGCCACGGTCGCCCTGCCCGTACCCGGCGGAGCGCCCGGCGACGCGCCCGGCGACCCTTCCGGCCACGTCTCCGGAAGGCCGTCCGCCGGCGGTACGGTCCAGGTCCGTGTCGGCGGGCTCCCGCCGACGCTGAACACCGGTTCACTGCGCGGCAGCGTCCGTTCCGGCCCGCCCGGGCTGCGGGTCGCGGACGTCCGTGTCGACGTCACCGCCACCCTGCGGCGCGGCGAACAGGCCCCCGGCCTGCGGCTGGACCTGGAGGACGCGGAGGACCGCCTCGCCCGGCTGCGGGACCGCCGCGACCGGCTGGCGGCCGAGATCGGCGAGGTGGCCGGCTTCCGCGCCGAACCGCCCCCGCAGCGGCGCGGCGACCCGCCCCGCTGGGCCCCGGTGGAGTCCATCCTCGCGCTCGCCGGGTTCGTGGACACCCGGCTGGCCGCGCTGCACACCCGCCTGCGCACCACCGAGGACGAGCTGGCGCAGGCCGAACACGACGCCGACGTGCTGCGGCACCGTATCGACGAGGCGTCCGGCGCGCTGCCCACCCACCGGGTGGAGCCGTCGGCGCACGCGGTGGTGACGCTGGTCGCCGACGGCGCCGCACCCGGCGCCGAAGTCCCGAACGCCCCTGGAGGCCAGGAGCCGGCCTGGCCCGAACAAGGCCCGGCGGAAGCCGAACTGGAGCTGGAGTACCACGTACCCGGCGCGACCTGGACCCCCTCCTACCAGCTGCGCCTCGACGGCCGCAGCGGCGCCGCCACCCTGGTGCTGCGCGCCGGCGTCGTCCAGCGCACCGGCGAGGACTGGACCGGCGTACGACTCGGCCTGTCCACCGCCGACCTGCTGCGCCGCACGAGCCTGCCCGAACTGCGCAGCCTGCGGATCGGCCGCAGCCAGCCGGCGCCCGCGGGCCCGGGCTGGCGCGAACCCCCGCCCGGGCTCGACGAGTTGTTCACCGGGTACGACTCCGCGCGGCTCACCGGGCGCCGGGGGTTACGGCGCCGCGGCTGAGGCGACCGCCGCCGTCGGCTACGGCGCCGCGCCCGAACTCGCCGAGCACATCGCCGGGTTCGGCGCGCCCCCCGCGCCCGGCGCCCCGCCCTTGCCGGCACCCGCGGCCGCGCTGCCCGCGCCTGCCGCGCCCCGGCACGCCGCCCGCCGCTCGGTGACCGCCGCCATGGCCGATACCGCCGGCGCCGAAGCGGCCCGCCCCGCGCCCGCCCCCGAACTCCTCGACTACGCCCGCCTGGTGCTCGCGGGCCCGCAGGAGCACGACGGCCGCGGCACCCTGCGCGCCGCCGACGAGGACACGGACGCGGTCGTCGCGGAGTACCGCGGCCGCGCCGAGGCCGCCGCCGAACTCCCGCTGCCTGCCCACGCGGTGGACGTCCGCCGCTCGGCCGGCTCGTTCGACTACCGCTTCGACACCGCGGCGCCCGTGGACGTGGCGGCGGACGGCCGCCGGCACACCGTGCCGGTCGGCGAGATCCCGGTCCGCACCGCGTTCGAGTACGTCTGCGTGCCCGCGCAGGACACCGCCGTGTTCGGCACGGTCCTGGTCACCAACACCTCCGCGCACCCGCTGCTCGCCGGCCCCGCCGACGTCATGGTCGACGGCGACTTCGTGCGCACCGCCGCGCTGCCCACCCTCGCCCCCGGGCAGCGGCAGGCGGTCGGCCTCGGGGTGGCCGAGAGCGTCCAGGTCGCCCGCCGCGCCCACATGCGCGAGTCCACCGCGGGGCTGCGCGGCGGCACCACGGTGCTCGACCACACCGTGGAGGTGGAGGTCGCCAACCGGTTGCCGTACCCGGCGCTGGTGGAGGTGCGCGAGCGGATACCGACCTCGGCCGACAAGGACGTACGGATCGAGGAGCACCGCGCAGAGCCCCGCTGGAGCGACCCCGGCGCGCCGCTGGACGGCCAGGAGGAGACCTACGTGCCCGGGGCGCGGGTGTGGCGCGTCACGCTGGAACCGGGCCGGACCGCGACGCTGACCGGCGGGTTCGAGATCCGGCTGCCGGTGGGCAAGTCGGTCGTCGGCGGAAACCGGAGGAACTGACCCATGACTGCCGCCCCCGACCCGCGAACGACCACCCCCGATCCGCGGACCCCCGCCCCCGACCCGCAGCAGGCCGCCACCCGGCTGCCGATCACCGCGGTGACCTGCCTGGAGGACCGCGCCCAGGTCGAACGCACCGGCACCGTCACCCTCGCCGCGGGCACGCAGCGGCTGCGGATCGGCCCGGTCACCCCGCTGGCCGTCGACCGCTCGCTGCGCGCCGAGGTCTCCGCCCTCCGCTCCGACGGCACCCACCCGCCCGCCGGGACCGGTAAGCTCGCCGGCCTCGCCGCCCGCGTCCTCGACGCCCGCGTGATCCGCTCCTACACCCCCGCCCCGCCCGGCGAACCGGGCCGCGACGCCTCGCAGTTGCGCCGCGACGTCCACGACCTGGAGCGGGAGCTGTACGACGCGCGGCAGGTGCAGCAGCGGCAGGAGAACGCCCTCGCGGTGGTCGACCAGGCCAGGACCGACCTGCACCGCGACATCGTGCAGGGCGCGGGCGCGGGTGCCGCCGACCCGGAGCGCTGGGCCGACCGGCTGGACCGCGTCGACCAGGAGGCCGAGACCCGGATCGGCGAACTGCACCGGCTGCGGCGCCGGTTGCACGACATCGACGAGGAACTGCGCGAGGCCCGCGCGGCACTGGCGGCCACCGAGTACGAACCGCAGGTGCTGACCGCGCATCTCGAACTCGTCGTGGAGGCCGAGGAGGCCGGACCGGCCGGGCTGAAGGTCGCCCACCTGGTGCCCTGCGCGCTGTGGCGGCCCGCCTACCGCGCCACCCTGGGCTCCGGCGAGGGGACTTCGGACCGCGGCACGGTCCGGCTGGAGACCGACGCGTTCGTCTGGCAGGCCACCGGCGAGGACTGGCACGGCGTCGCGCTGTCGCTCTCCACCGCCCGCCCCACCCTGGCCGCGAATCCGCCCGCGCTCACCGAGGACCTCCTCACCCTGCGCGAGCGGTCGGCCGAGGAGCGGCGCACCGTGGAGGTGAACCTGCGGGAGGAGGAGATCCGCAGCGTCGGCGCCGACACCGCGGACGGTACGGACGGCGGGGGAGCGGCCGGCGGTACCGCCCGGGTGCCGGGGCTCGACGACGGCGGCGCGGTGCGCACCCTGGCCGCCCCGCACCCGGTCGACATCCCCTCCGACGGGCGCCCGCACCGCGTGCACCTGTCCGCTTTCACCGCCCCCTGCCGCGCGGAGCGCAGTTGCGCCCCCGAACTGTCGCCGCTGCCGGTGACCACCGCGCACTTCGCCAACACCGCCGGGCACGTCCTGCTGGCCGGACCGGTGGACCTGGTGCGGGGCAGCGGCTTCGTCGGGCGCGGCGAGCTGGCCTTCACCGGCGTGGGGGCGCAGGTCCGGCTCGCGTTCGGCAGCGAGGACACCTTCCGCGTGGTCCGCCAGGTCGAGGAGAGCCGCGACACCGCGGGCCTGACCGCCATCAACCAGCGCACCGTCATCACCCGCCGGGTGCGGCTGTTCGTCTCCCGGCTCGACGCCCAAGCGGGCGCTCCCGCACAGGAGTTGGTGATCCGCGAGCGGGTCCCGGTCTCGGAGGTCTCCGCGGTCGAGGTGAGGGTCCGCACCGACGCCTCGTCCCCGGCGCCCGACGAGGTCGACGCCGAGGGCATCGTCCGCTACACCCTCGCCCTCGGCCCCGGCGAGCACCGCGAGATCACCCTCGTCCACGAACTCACCGCGTCCAGCGCCGTGACGGGCCTGTAGGACCCGCGCCCGCCCCCGTACGCCGGCCGCCCCGTACGCCGGCCGCCCCGTACGCCGCCCGCCCCCGTACGCCGCCGGCGTCGTACGCCCGTACGCCCGTACGCCCGTACACCCGTACGCCCGTCAGGCGATCAGCCGCAGGGTGTGGGAGAGCACGAGCCCGGCGGCGCCGAGCTCCGTGACGTGGTCGCCGGCCTCGGCGAAGACGATCTGCGGCGGGCCCGCCGCGGGCTGGAGGATGCGGGACTGCACATGGGCCTCGATCCGGCGGCGGAAGGTGTCGCCGCCGGCGATGGCGTTGCCGTGCAGGATGAACAGGCCGGGCGCCAGGATCTGCTGGAGGTTGATGATGCCCACCGAGATGTTGCGGGCGAACCGGTCGAGCAGGTCGGCGGCCCCGGGGTGGTTGCGGGCGGCCAGTCGCGCGAGCGAACCGGTCGTCATGCTCGGGGCGGCGGGCAGTCCCAGGCGCACGGCCTCGTCGCGCAGCCACCGGTCGGTGGCGATCGTCTCCCAGCAGCCGCGCTGGCCGCACTCGCACACCCGGCCGTCCAACTCCACGACGGTGTGGCCGATCTCGCCGCCCGCCCCGGCCTGGCCGCGCTGCACCGCGCCGTCGATGACGAGGCCGACGCCCAGCGCGTCGGCGAGGTAGAGCGAGGCGAACGACTGGACGCCGCGCGCCTGGCCGAACCACCGGTCGCCCAGCGCCTGGACGCGCGGGTGGTGGTCGAGGTAGACGGGCAGGTCGAGGCGGCGTGAGAGCAGCCGGCCCAGCGGCAGCCCGTCCAGCACGGGTGCGAGGTTGACCTTCATCACCGTGCCGGTGTCGGTGTCCACGATGCCGCCGACCGCGATGCCCACCCCCATCGGGGGCGTGCCGCCGGTGGGCAGCACCCGCGCGAGGCAGCCCAGCAGGGTCTCGATCACCTCGTCGGGGTCGGGGCCGTCCGGGCGGAAGCGGCCGTTCGCGGTGGCCAGGATCTCGCCGGCGGCACTGACCAGCGCGACGTCGACCAGTCCGGGCAGCAGGTGCACCGCGGCGATGGACGGCCCGGCGGGGGAGAACCACAGCGGCCGGGCCGGTTTGCCGCCGGCCGCGCCGCTGGAGCGCGGGTCGCCCTCGGCGAGGATGCCGCTGTCGATCATCGGCTGGACGATCGTGCCGATCGCGGCCCGGGTGGTGCCGGTGAGCCGGGCCAGGTCCGAGCGGGAGAGCGGACCGATGTCGTAGAGCGACTGGAGCACCCGGGCGCGGTTGACCTGGTTGGCCAGGCTCGGGGAGATCAGCGGGGTGGCGGCGCGGGCGGGCTGCGGCCCCACCTGGGGGCGGCCGGGCGGCGGCCCTGCCGGGGTGCGGGCGTCCCGGCGGTCGTGGTCGGACCTCAAGGCGGCTCCATCGGTTGGTGTGAGTAGCCGTTCCAGTACAGCAATGGGCTACGCATCATACAAACCCAGGTGATCAACTGCGTGAGTCATACATCGAGCGACGGTTACACGGGGGAGACTTGCCCGAAATGAGGCACGTCACCTGCGGTGGAGAGTGCAGATCACGGGTGAACGCAAACCCTTGACCTCCTATGTTCGCATGGATAACTTACAAACCCTCGCCTCGGCGGTGACGAGACGAAGCCGCCCCCTCGTGCGGGGCGGGCGCACCCACGGAGCCTCCGCTCCCCGAACAGTCGTGTCAGGAGTCTTGATGGTGAACGTCGGCATAGTCGGCGCCGGAATCCGCGGGCGGATGTACGCGCAGTCGCTCGACGGCTTCCCGGACGCCCGGGTGAAGGCGGTCTGCGACCTGGACCCGAAAGCGGCCGGAAAGGTGGCGGACGAGTTCTCCCTCGCGGCCTTCACCGACCACCGGGCCATGCTGGCGGCCGGCGGGCTCGACGCGGTGATCGTCGCGACGCCCGACTTCGCCCACCGCGAGGTCGCCGTCGACGCCGCCCGCAGCGGCGCCCACCTGCTGCTGGAGAAGCCGCTGGCCATGACCGCCGAGGACTGCCGCGCGATCGGCGACGCGGTGCGCGAGGCGGGGGTGCAGTGCATGGTCGGGTTCGAGAACCGCTGGAACCCGGCCGTCCGCCGCATCCACGACCTGTCGGCCGCCGGCGAGCTGGGGCAGGTGCTGACCCAGAACATCCTGCTCAGCAACACCTACTACGTGCCGACCCGGATGCTGCCGTGGGCGGCGAAGTCCTCGCCGGCGTGGTTCCTGATGAGCCACACCGTCGACGCCGCCCTGTGGGTCGCGGACCAGCCGGTGACCTCGGTCTTCGCCCGCGGCTCGCGCGGCCGGCTCGCCGAGCTCGGCGTGGACACCTGGGACGTCGTGCACGCCCTGCTGACCTTCGCCGACGGCACCACCGCCAACCTGACCTCCACCTGGGTGCTGCCGGACTCCACGCCCTCGATCGTGGACTTCCAGTACAAGGTCGTCGGCAGCAGGTCCGCGGTCGACGTCGACCTCCAGGACCAGAGCTTCCGCCACGCGAGCAGCGCCTACACCTGGCCGGGCATGCTCGGCGGCGAGATCGACGGGCGCCTCCAGGGCCCGCCCACATGGATGGTGCAGTCCTTCGTCGCCAACCTCGCCGCGGGCCGGCCGGTCGGCCCCGGCCTCGACCAGGGCAGTCTGGTCACCGACGTCGTCCTGGCCGTCCTCGCGTCCCTGCGGACCGGCGAGGCCGTGCCCCTCGCCGCGCCGTCCACCGACTGACGCCCCTCGGACCCGGTCCGATGGAGAGATGGCTCACATCACCATTTGTCGCCCGTATCCGTCCGATCGGTGGAGACTCAACCCCAATCCGTCGGGTACCTCCCAGCCCCCAGCGCCGTCCTGAGCGCCACCCCTATGGAGCAGCCACCATGGCCCACCCCTCGCAGCACCCGCAGTCCTCGCACTCGCTGCCGAGCCGCCGCTCGGCGCTCGCCCTCGGCGGCGGCCTGATCGCCGCCGCCGGACTCACGGCCTGCTCGGGGAGCGGCAGCACCGTGAGCAGCGCCTCCGCGAGCCCGCTGGCCCCCGGCTCCACCGCCGGCGGCAGCATCCGCATTCTCGACGACAACACCAACAAGATCTTCGGCTCGGGCGTCGTCGCGCAGTTCGAGAAGGACACCGGGATCAAGGTCGAGAAGTACGAGCAGGCCAACTTCAACGACCTGCACGACCGGCTCGCCACCCTCTTCTCCGCGCAGGACTCCTCCTACGACGTGGTGATGACCTGGGCCGCCTGGTCGGCCGAGTTCGGCCGGGCCGGCTGGCTCCAGCCGCTGGCGAAGTCCGCCGTCCCCTCGGGCGTGCTGCCGGCCGCGCTGGACGCCGTCTCCTACGGCGGCACCGTCTACGGCCTGCCGAAGTTCGCCAGCGCCCAGACGATGTTCTGGAACAAGGACCTCTTCGACAAGGCCGGCCTCGCACCGGACACCGCCCCCGCGAACTGGGCCGACTTCGTCTCGGCCGCCAAGGAGCTGACCGGCGGCGGCGTCTACGGCTACGCGGCCGACATGGGCAACACCGACGGCGCCTACCAGAACTTCCTGCGGGTGCTGCTGCTGAACGGCGGCACGATGTACGGCACGGACGACAAGCCGGCCTTCAACAGCGACAAGGGCGTCGACGCCCTCGACCGGCTGGTCCGCCTGCTGCGCACCGACAAGGTGATGAGCCCCTCCAGCCTCCAGATCACCAACTCCAGCGACCTGAACACCCTGTTCGCCAACGGCAAGGCCGCGATCGTCTTCAACTGGCCCTCGCAGTACCCGGTCGCCGCCGCGAAGACCGCACTCGGCGCCGCCGCCGTCGGCAGCGGGATACTCCCCGGCATCTCGGTCAGATCCGCCTCGATCGACGGCTCCGAGGGCTTCGCGATCAACAACTACTCCAAGAACAAGGCCGCCGCGCTGAAGTGGCTCCAGTACGTCACGACCCCGGCGGTGCAGCGGGAGATGGTGCAGAAGGAGGGCTGGTTCCCGGTCACCTCCTCGCTGCTCCAGGAGAAGGCGGTCACCGCCGAACTGCCGATCGTCAGCACCTACCTGAAGGAGTCGCGCTACCAGATCAAGCGCTTCGGGGCGCCCTGGTACAGCGACGTGGTCCAGCAGCTCTCCACCAGCATCACCAAGGCGATGCTCGGCCAGACCACCCCCAAGAAGGCCCTCGACACGGCGGCCGACCAGGCGTCGACGATCATCGCCAAGTACAAGTAGGTCACCCATGCCGGCAACCACGCTGACCCCGCCCAGCCGACCGCACGCCGCGCCCCGCCCCGGCGCGGGCCGCGCCGAACGCGGCAACCGGCGGTTCAACCTCCTGCTGATGGCGCCCGCCGTGCTGGTCGTCCTCGCGCTCTTCGCCTACCCGATCGGCTACGCCGGCTGGCTGTCGCTGCACCAGTGGAACGACAAGATCAGCCCCGTGCACCCGTACGTCGGGGTGGACAACTACCACCAGCTGTTCTCCGACCCCGCCTACCACGAGGCGCTGAACCGCACCGTGTACTTCTCGGTGATCACCGTGCTGGCCGGCGTCGCGCTCGCGATCGGCCTGGCGGTGCTGCTCACCCAGCAGTTCCGCTTCCGGGCCCTGGCACGGGTGCTGCTCCTCGTCCCCTGGGCGGTGCCGCCCGTGGTCAACGGGATCATGTGGCACCTCATCTTCGACGGGGACACCGGCATCGCCAACACGGTCCTGCGGCACCTGGGCGTCATCGACACCAACAAGCAGTGGCTCTCCTCGCCGACCTCGGCGATGAACGTGCTGATCTTCGCCGAGATGTGGAAGCTCCTGCCGTTCCTGACCCTGCTGTTCATCGCGGCGCTGCAGGGCGTGCCGGCCAACCTCTACCGCGCGGCCAGCATCGACGGCGCCGGCGCGATCCGCCGGTTCGCCTTCATCACCCTGCCCAGCATCCGCACCACGATCCTGTTCGCGCTGATCGTGCAGAGCATGTGGTCGCTGAAGGTGTTCGACACGATCTACGTGCTGACCGGCGGCTCCGGCGGACCGGCCGGCGGCACCACCACCATCAACTTCTTCGCCTACCTGACGACCTTCAGCAACCTCGACCGCGGCTACGGCGCGGCCATCGCCATCAGCATCATGGCGCTGGTGCTGCTGATCGCCGTCTTCTGGATGCTGCTCTTCCGCGCGCCGTCGTGGTTCGTCGCCCGGGGCATGAGGAGGAAGACCGCGTGAACACCTCCCGCACCGCCCCCGCACCCGGTGCCGCGCCCGGCACCGCCCCGGCCCCGTCGGCGCCCGCACCCGCGCCCCGTACCCGCCGCGGCCTGTCCCGGCGGGCGAAGAAGCGGGCCGTCACGGTGCTGCACCGCTTCCTGCTCGTCGTCGCCCTGCTGTACTTCGTCGCGCCCTTCCTGTGGATGCTGGTGTACAGCGTCTTCCCGGCGGCCGACCTGCAACGGGAGAACCCGAGGCTGCGCCCTGGCGACCTCACCTTCTCCTCCTACTCCCGCCTGCTCAGCCAGAGCAGCTTCCTCCAGCCGATGCTCAACTCGGCGGTGGTGGGCCTGCTCACCACCCTGATCTGCCTGGCGCTGGGCTCGGTGGCCGCCTACGGACTGGCCCGGCTGCGCTTCCGCGGCAAGCAGGTCCTGCTGCTGGCGATGATGTCGACCCAGGCGATCCCGGTGATCGTGCTCGCGGTGCCGCTGTTCATCGTCGTCCGGATGCTCGGGCTGTTCGACACCCCGGCCGCCCTGGTCATCACCTACACCGCGTTCATCCTGCCGCTGGTGATCTGGATGATGGTGGGCTTCTTCGAGGACATCCCGCTCAGCCTGGAGAAGGCCGCGCGGATCGACGGCTGCAACCGGTGGCAGATCCTGTGGCGGATCGCGGCGCCGCTGGCCGCCCCGGGCCTGGCGGCCACCGGCGTCTTCGCCTTCATCACCGCCTGGAGCGACTTCTTCCTCGCGAAGATCCTCACCGCGAGCAACGCCACGACGCTCCCGGTCAAGACGGCGTCGTTCCAGGGGCTGTTCGCCAACGACTACACCTCGGCGGCCACCGCCGGCGTGATCACCACACTGCCGGTCATGTTGCTGGCGCTCGCCGCACAACGCTGGATCGTGCGCGGCCTTACCGAAGGAGCTGTGAAGGGCTGATGGGAGAAATCGTTCTGGACCGGGTCCACAAGTCCTACGACGGAAAGACCTCCGCGGTGGAGGAGATCTCCTACACCGTCGAGCGCGGCCACTTCGTGACGCTGCTGGGACCGTCGGGCTGCGGCAAGTCCACCACGCTCAACATGATCGCCGGCCTGGAGGACATCTCCGGCGGCACCATCACCATCGACGGCAGCCGGGTCGACGAACTCCCGCCGGACAAGCGGGACCTGGCGTTCGTCTTCCAGGACTACGCGCTGTACCCGCACATGACCGTCTACGAGAACATGGCGTTCGGCCTGCGCATGCGCAAGACCCCGAAGGCGGACATCGACCAGCGGGTCCGGGACGCGGCCGAGCGGCTGTCCCTCGAACCGTTCCTGGACCGCAAGCCCAAGGACCTGTCCGGCGGCCAGCGCCAGCGCGTCGCGCTCGGCCGGGCCATCGCCCGCCGCCCCGCGGTGTTCCTCTTCGACGAGCCGCTGTCCAACCTCGACGCGCTGCTGCGCGACCGCACCCGCACCGAACTCAAGCAGCTGCACCAGGAACTCGGCGCCACCAGCGTCTACGTCACCCACGACCAGGAGGAAGCCCTCACCCTGTCCGACAAGATCGCCGTGATGAGCCGCGGCCGGCTGGAGCAGTACGGCACCCCCGAGGAGATCTACCACAGCCCCGCGACGGAGTTCGTGGCCGTCTTCGTCGGCAAGCCGTCCATCAACCTGTTCGACGCCGTGCTCGACGGCGGCCGGCTGGCCGTACCCGGCACCGGGATCACCGTCCCCGGCGACGGCATCACCGAGCCCTCGGTACGGCTGGGGCTGCGGCCGGACGAGCTGGTCGTGCACCAGCAGCCGGCGGACGGCGACGTGCGCGCGAGCGTCAAGCTCATCCAGCCGCTCGGGCACGCCACCGACGTGGCGGTGACCGTCGCCGGCGTCGAACTGCTCGCCCGCGCCCCGGGCTTCCTCGACGTCCGGCCCGGCCAGGAGGTCGGCGTGGACATCACCGGCGCCCGCCGGCACGTCTTCACCGCCGACGGCACCCGGCGGCTGTCCGACTGAGGCCGGGCCGCCGCCGGGTGCAGGCTGCCGGCGGCCCGGCGGCCCGGCGGCCCCGGGCGGTCACAGCCGGCGGGCGACCCGCAGCCCCTCGGCGTAGAAGCCGCTGCCGTCCAGCCGGGCGACGCCGGCCAGATCGCCCATCGTGGGGCCGTTGGCCTGGGAGCGGCTGGAGTAGAACCGCGGGTGGCCCTGGTCGTCCAGGCCCAGGTAGAGCCCGCAGTGGTCGATGGCCAGCGGCTTGCCGATGTTGATCGCGAAGAACACCAGGTCGCCGGGTTGCAGCATGCTCAGGTCGGTGGGCTGCTGCTTGGTGTCCGGGATGAGCAGCACCCCCGGCGCGTAGGCGGCGATCGCGTAGGCGCGGCGGGGCAGGCCGATGCCCGGGGTGTTGGTGGTGTGCAGCGGGTAGCCGCTGCGGTAGCCCCACACCAGGCGCATGAAGCCGGAGCAGTCCACGTCGCCGTAGCGCGCCTTCTCCGGGGTCATCCGGGTGCCGTCGGGGAAGGTCCACGGGATGCCGAGGTAGTCGTAGAAGTCGGACTTCTCGTCACGGTAGTGGAAGGACGTCTGCGACTCGCCGGGCACCTTGGGGCCGAAGGCCGCGTCCCCGGCGTAGCGCAGGCCGTCCGCGTTGTGGCGGACCGGCGCTCCGTCGCCGTACTCGAAGGCGGTGGCGATGACGTCGGCGCCGCGGTCGGCGAGGGTCTTCGGGAACCACTTCCGGAACCAGGCGGTCTTCTCCCGGCCGTGGCTCCACTCCTTGTCCATCAGCCGCACCCAGGCGTCGCTGCGCACCACCGCGGTGGTGGTGCGCGGCTCGCTCCAGGTGCGGGTGGGGCCGGTGAGCACCGCGGTGCGGGCGCCGTCGGTGAAGGTGGCCAGCACCCCGCCGTCGGCGGCGCGCACCACGGTGCGGGCGGGCTTGGACAGCCGCTCGTACCGGTACCCGCCGGTGGGCACGGCCGTCGGCGACGCGCCGTCCTTCGCCGGGGCGGCGGCCTGTGCGCCGTCGCCGCCACCGCTGCCGCCGCGGGAGGCGGCGTACCCGCCGACCGCGCCGGCCGCGGCCACCCCCGCGATGGCACCCAGGACACCCCGGCGGCCGAACTTCCGCGCCGGGGCGCCGTGCTGCGACGGATCGGGACTCATGACACGGTCTCCTCGGGGTTTCGGCGGCGGTTGCGGTCGGGTGGGAGGTGGGATCAGGTGGTGGGCAGCACACCGAGCAGCAGCCCGGCGGCCAGCACGACGTACGCGGCCAGTGTCACCGCGGTGGTGGAGATCGCGGTGGCCGCCATCGGCTGGCGCACCATCTGGTAGGCGATCAGCCCCGGCACGATGAAGCCGAGCGTCTGCGTGGTGTACAGCAGCGGGTACTCGTGCTGGAGGCTGAGCATCACCGTGGCCTGGAGCAGCACCGCCACCAGCACCACGGCCGCGAACAGCCGCTTGCCGTAGAGGATCACGTTGCGCTGGAGCAGCTTGGTCACGCCGAAGGTCAGGACCGTCACGCCGACCATCAGTCCGGCCCGGCCGGCGTCGGTGATCAGCGTCAGCGCCAGCCAGCCCGGGGTGATCATCCCGCCCGGCGACAGGTTGGTGGTGAGGTAGCAGACCAGTGAGAAGACCAGGCCGAGACCGATGCCCAGGGCGGCGATCTGCGGGGTGACGTCGGCGGGGATCACAGCGGCTTCCTCATCATGGGGGCGCGGTCGTCGGAGTCGTAGGGGTACGCCTGGTCCGGACGCGCCTGCGGCACGGGTGCGGGCAGGGCGGGGTAGGGGCTGTGCGGCGTGTGGTTGTCCAGCGCGGCCACCCACTGGAAGGGCTCCGGCTCCGGCGGGCGGGCCACCGCGATCTGGAGGGTGTCCTCGGGGTTGCCCTCGGGGACGTACATCACCGGCTCGTCGGTGTCGTCCAGCGGCAGTTCCGCCAGGCACTCCAGGAACAGCTCGCCCTGCCCGTGGATGTTGCCGATCGCCACCAGGGAGGAGTTCGGGGCGAGTTCGGCGAGCATGTCCCGGGTCAGCAGGTGCGGGTCGCGGCGGTCGCCGCCCAGGTCGACGACGCGGCCGGTCCACTCGGCGGGGATGCCGTCGCGGGCGCTCTTGACCGGGTTGCCGATGAGGAAGACCGCGTCCGGGGCGAGGTCGGGGATGATCGCGCCCATCTGGGCGTTGCGCTCCACCCGGTCCGGGCGGCAGTTGATCACCACGTTCAGCGGGCGGCGGATCGCGCCGAGGTCCTCGAGCTGGCGGACGTTCATCAGCGTGGACTCGGGGTCGTTGGCGGCGAAGACGTTGGCGAACCGCACCCGCTTGCCCTCGGCGGTGACATACCGCTCGACGGAGAGCACACCCGGGTCCGGCGGCGCGTCCCACATGCCGCGCAGCGCGGTCTGCCGGTCCACGCCCAGCAGGTCGGCGACGGCCAGCGCGATCGCGACGTTCTCCTTGAAGGTGAACCAGCTGAAGCCGCGCAGCTCCGCGTCGGTCACCGTCTCCGGATCGACCGCGATCAGCCGGCAGTCGCGCTTGGCGGCCTCCTCCTTGAGGATGTGCAGCCGGTCGCGTTCGGCGGTGACGCAGATGCCGCCGACCGGCATGGACCGCGACAGCGAGCGGGCGACGTCGTCCAGGGTCGGCCCCATCTCGGCGAGGTGGTCCTCGCGGACGTTGCACAGCACGCCGATGGTGGAGCGGATCAGCTTCTCCTGGTTGATCTCCTGGAGCGCCGGCATCACCGCCATGCACTCGATCACCAGCGCGTCCGGCTGGTAGGTCGCCGCCCGCCGGACGATGCCGATCTGCTCGACCACGTTGGCCAGGCCGAACTTGCGGTACACCGGCTCCTCGGTGGCGTCCGGGTGGATGAACCGGGCCGCGGTACCGGTGGTCTTGGCCACGGTGACCAGGCCGCCGCCGCGCAGCGCGCCCGCGCACAGCCGGGTGATCGAGCTCTTGCCGCGGATGCCGTTGACCAGCACCCGGGTGGGTATCTGGTCCAGCGAGGCATTGTGGCGGCGCTGTTCGACCACACCGGCGACCAGCAGCACGGTGCAGCACGTCAGCAGCACGAGATAGAGGAACAGCACGTCGTTTCGTTTCTGCTAAGACCGTGGCGCGGTGTCGCGGGCGGCCGACGGTACGGGGACGCGGGCACCCGGGCCGGACGGGCGGTCGCTCGCCGCCAGCGCCTGCCGGAGCAGTTCGAGGCTGCGGGTCACCGAGCCGGTCTCGTCGTGGTTGACAGGGTAGAGGACGGTGCGCCGGTCGCCGCCGGCCAGCAGCTCGGCGAGCGTGGCCAGCGACCGCAGCGGCCGGACCGTGACGATGTGCAGCCAGCCCAGGCAGGCGACGCCGACGCTCAGCGCGAGCAGCCCGGCGAGCATGGTGCGCCACTGCACCTGGTAGGCGGTCAGCCGCAGCGAGGCGGCCGGCCGCGAGGAGACCACCCGCCAGTCCAGCCCGGCGGCCGGCCCCGACTGCGCCAGCGGTGTCGCGGCGGCCACCGACGGCTTGCCGATCGGCGCGGCGCCGGAGTCGAGCACCTGCGACCGGGGGCTGCCCGCGGTGCCGGCCGCGCCCTCGGTGCGGGCGGCGAGCTTGGTCAGCCGGTCGTCGGGCAGCGACTGGAACGCGCGGAACCCGACGTTCGCGGCGAGTACCCGGTGCCGCTGGTCGGTGAGCCAGACATGGCCGAGGCTGGGCCGGGACAGGGTGCGGTCCAGCGCGTGCACGTCGATCTCGCCGAAGAGCACCACCGGTTCGTGCGCGGTCACCACGGCGCCCGCCGCGGCCGGCGGGATCTGCACGTAGGCGGCGATCGAGGGGATACGGCCGGAGGTGTTGACGGTGGTGATGCCGCTGCCGGTCGGGGTGTGGGTGATGGTGCGCAGCGGCTTCGCGCCGACCCGCTCCAGGATCGCCCCGCTGCGGTCGAGCACGTACAGCGACCGGTACTGCGGGTGCGCGTCCAGCACCTGCCGCATCGGGGTGCGGTCGCCCGCGGCGCTGCGGCCCGCGAGGGTGCCGGCCAGCGCGGTCAGGTCGGTGTAGCGCTGGCCGAGCGACTGCCGGACCCGGTCGGCGGCGGCCTGGGTACGGGCCTGCTGGTCGGCGACCACGATCGAGGGGATGGTGGTGCTGGCGTGCGCCCGGTTGACCAGGAACAGCATCGGCAGCGACCAGGCGGCGACCAGCACCGCGCACAGCGCCAGCACGCTGCGGGCCCCGGGGCGGCGGCGCCGGGGCGGCCGCATCGGGCCCGTGCCGTCGGCGAGTTGGCGGCGGATCGCCTCCAGCGCGCGCCCGACGCGGGCGGGTTCGCCGAACCGCGGCACGGGGACCGGCCGGGTCAGGTCGTCCTCCTCGACGCCGGTGCCCGGCAGGTTCTGCGCGCCGCGGACCAGCCGGGCGGCCGACAGGTGCAGCCGCAGCAGCGGGCGTTGCAGGGTGACCGTCAGCACCAGGGTGATCAGCAGGGCGATCGCCGCGAGCGCGGCGGCGGCCTCGGCGGCGAACCGCACATGGTCCGCGCCGGCGCTGGAGGAGGTGACCTGGCGGGAGGTGAGCACGGTCAGACCGAGGTCACTGGTGTCGTCGGAGGTCCCGGCGGGGGCGACGGCGGCCCAGCCGGCCAGGGTGCGGTGGCCGCCGGACACGGCGCCGAGCAGGTTTCCGGAGGTGCCGTCGTCGGCGTCGCCGGTGTGCGGCGCGTGGTGCGCGGTGTCGGCGGCGCTCTCGGCGAGCGCGCGGTCGGCCGCGGTGGGCGTCGCGGTGCCCGCGGCACCGGTGTTGAGGATGTTGCCGTCGACGTCGACCAGTCGGGCGGTGCGCCCGTCGCCGTGCACGGTCGGCAGCGTCAGCGGCTCGGAGAGCACCAGCAGCCAGGTCCGGCGCGAGGAGGCGGTCGCGCTCTTCCTGGTGTCGGGCAGGCTGATCCGGCTGAAGAACAGCAGCCGGGGCGTGGTGCCGGTGGCGCGGGTCAGCCGCGCCGGGATGCCGCCGCCGCGGTGGTCGCGGTCCTGCGCCACCACGTCGACCCCGGCCAGCGGCAGCGTCTCGCCGCCGGCGGCCGCCTCACGGCCGGTGACCGGGTCGAACAGGGCCGCGCCCCGCGCGTCCGGCCGGGCGGCCAGCATCGCCTTGACCGCCGCCGTCGTGCTGCCGCCGTCGGCTGTCTTGTAGGTGCGGACCGTGTGCCGCAGTGCGTCGGCCTCGGTCTGCACCGAGGTGCGCAGCGACTCGGCGGTGTCGGCGGCGATCGCGCCCTCGGCGTCGCGTGCGGCCTGCGGGACGTCGTGCCGGCCGGTCAGCGCGATGCTGAGTACGGTGGTTCCGGCCACCGCGAGGAGCAGGCACAGCAGGATGGCGATCGGCGGTCGTATACCGCCGAGCAGGGGCATGTCAGCGCGCCAGCGGATGCGGTGGCGCCGCGGCGCTGGATCGACCGTGAGCAGGGCAGGGTCCTCTTCCTGGCGGCGAGGCCCACGGCCGCGCGACGACAACGCCGGCACGGTAGCCGGATGATGAGCGAATGATTATCACATTTTTACCGGACTGATCGCTTCCGCACGGGACTGTCTGCCCGCAGTCGGACGAACGTCACACCGCCGTTCACCGGGGGGCTGGGCCCGGTGGGTGCTGGGGTCGGTGGCCTCATCGTGGTTGGCGACGTGATCGCCGTCGAGGGTGAGGTTGCGAATGGCGGAGCCGGTCAGGGCACGGCGGTTGACTGATCAGGAGGGGCAGCGGCTGCAGCAGATTGTTCGGCGGGGCCGACATGAATCGGTGCGGGTGTGCCGGGCGCTGATCATCATGGCCTCGGCGTCAGGTACCCCCGTGACAGCGATCGCCCGTCTGGTCGCCGGGCACGAGGACACCGTCCGGGACGTGATCCATGCCTTCAACGACAAAGGCCTGGCCGCGCTGGCCCCTCGGTGGGCGGGAGGCCGTCCCCGCCTGATCAGCGATGACGACCGCGACGTCATCATCGCGACGGCCACGGCCCGCCCCACGGCGCTGGGACGCCCTTTCACGCACTGGAGTCTGCGCAAACTGTGCGACTACCTGGCCCGCAAGCCGGCCGCGGGGTGCGCATAGGCCGCGAGCGGCTGCGGCAGGTGCTGCACGAAACCAGCCACTTCCTGGACCGGTGCTTCGCGTTCGACCAGTTCGGCCCGCTGTCCATCCGGCCCTGCCACGGCTCCGGCTGCGCACAGGAGAAGAAGCCGGACCGGCTGCCGGCCACCTATCACCGCACCCACGGCATCCGGTACTTCCATGGCTGCTACTCCCTGGGCAGGGACCAGTCATGGGGCGTGACCCGCCGGCGCGAGGGCGGCGACCACAGTCTGGCGGCGCTGAAGTCGATCCGCGCTGCCCGTCCCGACGGCGCCCCCATCTACGTGATCGTGGACAACCACTCGGCGAACAGGACCCCGGCCATCCGGGCCTGGGCCAAGAAGAACAAGGTCGAGTTGTGCCTGACCCCGACCAGCGCGTCGTGGGCCAACCCGATCGAAGCCCGGTTCGGACCATTGCGCACCTTCGTCATGGGCGGCTCGAACCACCCCAACCACACGGTGCTCGCTCGCAGACTCCAGGACTACCTGCGGTGGAGCAACGCCAACGCGCGCCACCCCGACGTCCTGGCCGCCCAGCGCCGCGAACACGCCAAGGCCCGCAGCGAACGCCAGCAGCGATGGGGACACCCACGCCCGAACGCGGCCTGACCAACCCGGCGAACGTTCGTGGACAGCGCACTAGGGCACGAAGCCGACACCCGCGTCTGGCGGGGCCGGACCCGCCAGACGCCGCTGCCGTGCGGACGCTCGGCACCTCGGTGCCGAAGGGGCCGCCTGTCGCCGGCCTCGGCTCTCCCGGCGACCGCTGATGTTTCGCCCGCGTCACGTCCTTCGATCAGCACCAGGTCGTATGGAAGCGGAATTAAAAATTCCATCTGCAATTGCATCCGCATGACCTGATCTTCTGTCGGCGACTGCCTGGAATTTCAAGGAATCGCAAAAACCGCAGTTCAGATCGCCGCATCGTTTGCCATGCCACGTACCCGACGTACAGCGCACGCCGGTGGCCTTGACAGCCGACCGTTCAACCAACAACCTGTAAGAGGCGTGGCTTGCCGGCAGTCGACCGTTCAAATCGCCGCGCAGATTCCCTCGCCAAATTGGCCGATAATCTGTCGCACGGGAAAGGTTGAAACTATGGTAGCTCCTGTTGCTGAGGGAACTCAGACAACTTCCGCAGGTATCGTCTTCGACGCGATAATCGGGCGTCTCAGCTACGACGAGGAGTTCGCAAACGCGCTCACCGCGAACCCCGGTGACATGCTGGATCTCGCCGGTCTGCACCTCGACAAGGAGAGCGTCGAGCTCTTCATCAAGAGCGACCCGAAGCGCTTCGACCTCATCTGTGACCGGCTGGCAGAACTGGTCCACCCCGATGTGATCGTTGCGGTGTCGGCGCCGACCTGCGGCTGATCGCTCGGGCGCCCGGCCGAATCTGATTTGGCCGGGCGCGTTCGGTTGTTCGGGTCCTTCGAGACTGGTTGTCCGATTCCCACCGATCCGGCGAGTTTCCTTGAGGAGAAAGTCATCGTGGCGCGTATTGCTCTGGTGAATCTTGCAAGTATGCCGATGCCCGGGAACGAGCCGATCTTTCCTATTGGTTCGCGTTGTTTGCAGGCTGCTCTTGAGCAAGCCGGGCATGAAACGCTGCTGGTAGACTTCGTGGAGAATCCGAAGGATTTCGAAGATCTTTCCTGGGTCTCCCGGGAATGGGATGTCATCGGATTTTCGATCCGGAACATCGATCCGATCGACCTGGCGCGCGAAGGATTTGTCCGCTATTATCAGCAGTTTATCGAGAGGATTCGTACGGCGGCGGGTCCGCAGCCCCCTGTGATGGTCGCGGGCGGCCCGGGCTACAGCCTGTTCGGCAGTGCTCTGCTCAAGAGGCTCCAGCTGGATGCCGGCGTGGTGGGCCCAGGCGAGTCGGCGATACTGGAAATCGCCGCCGACCCGGAGAAATACCGGGGAAGCGGAGAGAACCTCAAGGGTGGCCGTTACGAAGGATTTCTGACCGAACGCCTCTCTCATCCGACTTCCTTGCTCCAAGCCTATGCGAGTCTGCCCGCCGCCATGATCGGGATCGAGACAAAACGAAAGACCTGCTACCAGGAATGCGTGTACTGTCCGTACGCGCACATCAGCGGTGACAACCTCGGTGACCTTAAGCCCATCTCGCTGATCGAGCATGAAATCCGTGGAATATACGAGGCGGGAGTACGTCGGATCTTCTTCACCGACGCGATATTCAACAGCGAAATCCGGTTCGCCAAGCAAGTGGTTTCACTGCTTGCCGATCTCAAGCTGCCCGGCCTCACCTGGACCGGATACTTCGCACCACGTCCGTTTGACGATGAATTTGCCGAACTCGTGTCCCGCAGTAACGTCGAATCCGTCCTGATCTCGCCGGACAGCCTGGATGTTGCCATGATGGGGCGATTGGGAAAGCGCTTCGACACCCGGCATGTCACCCGTTTCATCGAGCGTTGTCGCGCACATGAGCTCAAGACCCGGGTCAACCTGGTATTTGGCGGCCCGGGTGAGACCGAAGAAACGGTCCGCGCATCGGCTGAGTACGTGAACGAGCACCTCCGCACCGGTGAGCCCGTGCTCAATATAGGTTTTCGGGTCCTACCGGCCACCGCGCTTGCCCGCCAGGTCGGAATTCCGGACGACGATCTCGTCGAGCCGACTTTCTATCCGCTGAATCCCGAACTGTTCGGCTGGGTCATCAAGTACTTCGATGGTCAGTTTCTGCCCAACGAACGGCTTCTGCACATCATGATCGGAAATATCGCCAGCAAGAAGATGACCAAGGTTCCCTATCCCGAGGGATCGGCTGGGATCGCACCGACCGGATTCCCCTACCTGGCGCTGACCCGGGGTCCCTCGGATGTTTGATATTTCATCCGGGTCCGCACTTCCCCGGGAAGTGGAAGACGAGCAACTCCTCGGTCCCGGTGACGTTGGCGAGATTGCCTCCCTGGTGGCCGGGCACCGCTTCACCGATGGGGTTCTCGAAGCGGAACTGGCCGACCGCGACCGCTACTGGTGGGTGGGGCGACGCCGACCCGACGGCACTCTTGCCGCAGTCCACCGTTCGTTGCGCTGGGGCGATTACCTGTTTCTCAAGGGGGTCTTCGTCCAGCCCGAGGCCCGCGGTGGCGACCATGCTCTCCGTCTTGCGTTCGCGCTGCGCCGGATGGCACGGCGAGCGGGACTGCGCGGGGCCGCCGCCTGGGTCTCAGCTGGCAGCCCGGCCCAACTCGCGCTTGCCGGACGGTTGAGACTCCAGCCGGCAGGGGACCCGCTCCACCTGTTCGCACTGCCCTTTTCGGCCTTGCCCGGAGCCGAACGGACAGGAGGTGACCCACCCTCACGAGCCGTCGCTTTCGGGCGGTTCGAGGACCTTCTCGACCCCGATCGCGTCAAGAACCCCGGGCGGGCCTTGGTGCCGGACCTGCTGTCCGTCCGGCCGTCGTCTAGTCATTCGCTGGCCGCCGGCCGCAGAGCAGTTCTCGACCGGGACCGCCTGCTCCTCAGCGGGCTCCCGTGCGCGGGCATAAGCGAGGTCGCAGCCCTCCTGGACGAAATCGCGCCGTTCGCGGTCGCACTGGGAATCCCGGAGATCGAGATCCCGGTGCCGATTTCGGAAATCGCATTGATGTTGTGGCTGAGCGGTCGTAAGGCTCGCAGGGTGAGTGGTCGGCCGGTGCACGTCGGCCGATACGATTTCTGACCTCAGAAGGGACAAGCGATGGGAACGCAAGCTCCCGAAGCCCATAGGCGGGACGCCCGTGACGGATCGACGGCGGTCGCCGAACTGCTGGACGGCCATCCCGCTGTGCGCGACGGCCAGTGGCTGTACCTCGTCCTACCGAGATCCATGCATGCCGTACGTGTTCCGCTCGACCAGGAGGCTGGTGCCCCATGGCGTAGTGTCCTGGCCGGCTACCCCTCTTTGCGGGACGCGCGGCTGTCCAGGCCTGAAGCCGATCCCTGGGGTGTCACCCTGGTGGTGGGCCACCGGTGCAACCTGAGCTGCGTGTACTGCTTCAGCGAGGTGGGGCACAGCACGGCTACCCTGGAAGCAGACCGCATGATGGCCGTCGTCGACCACACCCTGGAGCGTCGGCCCAGCGCACAGAACAAGCTGTTCGGGGTCAACTTCTTCGGCGGAGAACCCACCCTGGCCATGAGTGACATCGAGAAGGTCGTCGCGCACACCGAACGGATGTGCGCGGCGAAGAAGGTCGCTCCCTACTTCACCATGGTCACCAATGGCACCGCGCCGCGTGAAGCGCTCCAGTACTTGGTCGACCATCGATTCACCTTGACCGTGTCGATGGACGCCGCCCCGGAACGCCAGGGCGGCCAGCGGATCTACGGTAAGCGGCACAACGTCGACCAGACCATCGACACCATCAGATTCCTCGCGGACGCCGGAGTCCCCTACCGCGTCCGGTCGACGGTCACGGGGGAAACCGTGCACCACATGGGGGAAACGGTGGAGTTCTTTGCCGGACTGGGGGCCGACTTCATCCATTTCGAGCCGGTCGGACCGGTCGGTACCACGACACCGGGGCGGTTGTCCCGCTACTCTGAACCGTCAGCCGAAGACTACGCGGAGAACCTGCTGCACGCCATGGACGTCGCCCGGGGGATCGACGTCAGCGTTTTCAGCTATGCCTTCCAGCATCTGCTGTCCAGTCCGCCCCGCTCCTACTGCGGACCGATGAGCGGCGGGGATTCCTACCATGTCCTCAACGCCACGGGCGAGTTGATTATGTGCCCCGAAATGCAGGACCCCGCTCGCAACAAGCAGTACGGCCACAACGTAGGCCGGGCGACCGACCGCAACGTGGTGTTCGTGGATCTGGTGCGCAAGGACGAGATCGGGCACTCGGCCCTGCCGTCCCAGCATCAGTCCTGCCAGACCTGCTATGCACGCGACATCTGCGACAGTGGGTGCCCGTCGCGCAACATCCAGGCCACCGGCAGTCTCACCAAGCTCGACCGGTACTCCTGCGCGGTGGCCAAGCGCGTCTGCGCTGATGTCCTGCGCCGCTTGGCAGTTGAGACATTCGATGCTGTAAAACCGACAGCGGAGCCTCTGGTGAAGCCCATCGCGCTGCCGCGAGAGCTCTGCTCGGCGCCGCTGGTGGGTAGCGCGGTCGACATCCTGCAGCGGGCGAAGGTGGTGTTCGCCCTGACCAGAGAACGGCTTGACCCGGCGGTCGACACCGAGATCGCCCGGCTCAGGCGGCTCGGAACGATCCGGTGAGTTCCAGCAGCGCGTGGTCGGACTCGGTGGCGTCGGTGTGCGGGCCGCTGCCGTCCTACGAGGAGGGCGTGCACCTTGGCGCCCCCGGCCTCCGGAGGGCCCTTCACCGGGCCGACACGGGCCGGGTGCCCGCGGCAGGCACTTCGACGGTCGAACTCGGCCTCGGTACGCGGACCACCACCATGGCGGTGCATGTCCCCGAGTCCGCCGGCCCCCGGCCGCCCGTACTGATCGTCCTCCACGGCGCGGCGAACACCGGGGCGAGAATGCTGCCGTCGTTCGTCGGAATCAGTGAACGGCTGGGAATGCCGGTGCTGTGCCCGAACGCCCAACTGCTCGACGGCGTCGTTGGGAAGCTGGACGTGAGCGGTGTCTTCGCCAAGCACTTCCACCACCCCAGGTGGAGTGTCCGCGACGATGACTTCCCGATGGCTGCCCTGCGCTGGGCTTTGGAACACCTCGCCGCAGATCCGGACCGCATCGTGCTGGCCGGCGTCTCGATGGGCGGGATGGCATGCTGGAATCTCGCCATGCGGGTGTGGCCCCGGTTGGCGGCAGCGGTGCCGATCAACGGCGCCCTGTCGATGTGGGAGGCATTCGGCAGCGACCGGCGTACCCGCTTCCTGCTCCACAATGTGCTGCCCCTACCGTTGTTCGTCATCCATGGCGCTCGGGACAAACGGATACCACCGCAGTTCGACCGCACCTCCGTGGCGCAGCTGAGCGACGCCGGCCACCAGGAACTGACCTACGTCGAGGTACCGGACGGCGATCATCCGCTCGGTTCCCTGCACTTCGAAGACGACGGTGCGTTGGTCGCGCGTCTCTCCTCCTGGTTGAGGGATCGCAGGAGAAAACCGGACCCGGCGTACGTGCGCCACCGGACCCTGGACGACCAACACGGCAGGGCTCATTGGGTTGCCCTTTCGGGCGTCCACCCGGCGGGAGCCGAGGTGGTTGCCGAGCGCACTGGAGATGACGCCTATGAGGTAAGGGCCGAAGGCGCAAGACAGGTCCGGCTCTATCTGACGAGCGAGCGCCTCGATGCCGGGCAACTGGTCCGGGTCGCAGTGAACGGGGAAACCTCGACGGTCCGCTTCCAGCCCGACGTCGACACGGTGTTCCATACCCATCGCCGGCACTGGGACCCCGCACTGACCGCAGAGGCGGTTGTGACCCTGGACGTGCCCGGCGCGCCGCCACGTCCCCGTGACGAACCGGAGGAAGAAAGCACCAGCGATGCTGACACGATCTGAAGTCCGACAGGCGCTCCAATCGACCGGCACGGACCAAGAGGCGTTGTTCGCCGAGGCGAGCCGGCTCAGAGATGAGCATTTCGACCGGTCGGTGCTCCTCCGCGGCGTCGTCGAGATCACCAACGTGTGCCGAGTGAACTGCGACTACTGTCCCATGCGGCGGGACAACCTTGCCCATCTGGATCGCTTCTTCATGAGCCCGCAGCAGATCCTGGAACGGGCGGAGTACATCCGGGCCGCGGGTATCGACATCGTCATGTTGCAGGGCGGGGAGACGCCGAGCCTGTTCCCCACCTTGCGCGAGGTCATTCCGGCTCTCCGGCGCATGTGGGACGGCCAGGTGGAGATCCTGCTCAACCTCGGCAACTTCTCGCGCGAACAGTATGAGGAACTGCGGGAGTTGGGGGCCAACAGCTACATCATCAAACATGAGACAAGCGATCCACGGCTCTTCGAACGGCTGCGCCACGAGAAGCTGGACACGCGGCTGTCACGAATCACGACCCTGCTCGACCTGGGATTCAAGGTGGGAACCGGTCTCATCTCCAGCCTTCCCGGGCAGAGCCTGGAGAGCGTGATCGACGACATCGAACTTGTCGGCGAGCTGGGCGTGCAGATGTGCAGCGTGAGCCCGTTCGTCCCGGCGCCGGACACCCCGTTGGTACTCTCTCCCACGGGAGACCTCCAACTGGCCCTCAACATCATCGCGACGCTCCGTGTCTGCTACCCGGACCTTCTCATACCGTCCGTCAGTGCCCTGGAGAAGACCGGTGCGGGCGGGCAGTCTCTCGGCCTTGCCGCTGGAGCGAACGTCATGACCAGCAATTTTACCGGCGACGTGAATGCGGGGCGGTACCTCATCTATGGGAAGGAACGGTTCGTGGTCGGCCTGGATCACGTACGGACCGTGATAGACGGCATGGGACTGGCCACTCGCGGGTCCGCTTTCCTGCCTGAAGGAGCATGATGATGTCCCGGAACGAACGGCGCCCTCCCCTGGAACGGCGGCTGATCCTGTCCTTCGGGATCCTGTCGCTGGGTACGGGGATGTCCACCTCGGTACTGGCGGTCTACCTGGTGCGGCAGCTCCATGCGAGCGCGGGTGCCTTCGGTGTGACGATGAGCCTGGCGGCCTTATGCGGCATGGTGTCCGGCCCGCTGGCGGGGCGTCTTGCCGACAGCGGCAGTGCCCGGCGTACCTACGCCCGTCTGGTCTGCACGATGGCAGCCGCCACCGGACTCCTCGCGGTGGTGAACGCCTGGACGGCGTTCGGTCTGATCTGCCTCCTCTTCATCTGCGGTCGGGGCAGCGGCGCTGTCATGGGCGCGCTCGTGCGGCGTGAGATCTCCGCCGACCGCCGGGTTCGTTATCGGGCCATGGTGAAGACCGTGAGCAACGCTGCGATGCTCATCGGTCTGAGCCTTGGGGGAGTGGTCCTGTCGGTCAACTCGTTCGCGCTGTTTCGTACGTCCTTCGTCGTCGAGGCCGTGACACTGTGCACGGCGGCTTTCCTCGTCGCCACCGCACCCAGCGGATCTCCGCAGACACTGATTGCCGATGATCCGGCCGACCAGAGCACAGCCGCGGAAACTGCGGACATCGCAGGAGCACCGAGCCAGACTGGGCGCCGCACGGTGTACCGAGACGGCCGTTTCCTTGTACTGGCAGCACTCAATGCCTTCCTCCTGCTCTACTCGTCCGTGTTCTCCGTCGCTCTGCCCCTGTGGATCTCGGCCCAGGCGTCGTCCCTGCTGTGGCTTGTCTCGGTGGTCTCAGCCCTCAACATCGGTGTGGTCCTCCTGCTACAGGTTCCGGTCTCCAGGAACCTGAGCGGTGCGGTGGCCGCAGTACGGGCCGGCCGACGCGGCGGCATCCTGCTGGGCGGCGGCCTCGCCATGTTCGCGGTTGCCGGATCCGTGCACGGCACCGGTCCCAAGGTAGCGGCGATCGTTCTGCTGAGTCTCCTGGTGGCCGGCGGAGAGGTGCTGTACTCAGCCGCGTCCTGGGAACTCGTGTACACACTTGCGCCGCCCGAGTCGGTGGGAGAGTACCAGGGCGTCTACAACATGGGGCTGGACGTGAGCATGCTGGTCGCACCCGCGTTGTTCGGCTGGCTGGCCTCGTCCCGGCACACTGCCGCATGGCTCGTGATGGCAGGGCTCTTCGCCGCCTGTGCACTGCTCCTGCGTTCGATCGCGGGCAGAGGCATGCAGAAAGGCCACAGCGGTACGGAAGCGAGCCGCGACGTGGTGGAGGCTACTCGATGACCGCCCACCGAGCGCCGGCCACGCGTCGCGAACTGGCCTTGGTCCTCAGGGAGGCCGGCGGTCGCCTTGATGATGTGGGCTTGGCAGAACTCCAGCCGCGCGTTGACGACTACGTTCGGCGCCTGAACTCCGCTTGTGCGGGCGAACGTGCTGTGATCGCTCTGACGCAGGAAAGTGCGGAGGACTTCTTCGCGGTCGTCCTCGCCGCTTGGCTGACCGACTCCGTCCCGTTGCTGTGCGCGAGCCTGACTGATGCGCCGCACGGCCGGCTCGGAGCCGAACTGTCGCCCACAGCACGTGTGTGCCGGCCGGCGGGTTCCGACGCCGTTGTGGACGGGGACTCGACCGCCGTGCTCCATATGACGTCGGGTTCCACCGGTCGGCCCCGGATCGCCAGGCGGAGCTGCGCCAGTGTCCTGAACGAGGCGGCCGGGTACCGCGCACGGCTCCTGCTCAGCCCTGACGACACCGTGTACGTGCCGATACCGTTGACCCACTCCTACGGTTGGGGCGTGGCGTTCGCTGCCCTCATGGCCGGCGCCCGGCTCGACGCGCGCCGCCTTGTACATGCCCGACGGGCGGCGGCCCGAGTCGAAGCCGCGAGTGTCGTTGCGCTCACGGCTCCGATGGCTGACCTGCTCGCCTCCACGCCGACAACTCCGTCCGCGGGGCCGCGGATCGTGATGGTCGGCGCCAGCCGTGTCAGCCGCGACCTGGACGAACGGTTCGCTGTCAGGTTCGGCGTCCGACTCACCCGGAACTACGGATGTTCGGAGACGGGGCCGACCTTCATCGGCGCGGCCGGACTGCCGGAGAACGCCGTCGGCACGCCCATGCCGGGAGTGGCGGTCCTGGCACCGGAACCAGGAGCGGAAGGCGAGCTGCGCCTGCTCCTCGACGCTCCTGCCGAGGGGTTTCTGGGTGCGTGCGATAAGCCCGTGACGCAGTGGGCCACCGGCGACTTGGTGAGGAGGGGACAGGACGGCGTGGTGACGTTCCTGGCCCGGCTGCACTCTTCTGCGAGGCTCAACGACAGGACGGTGGACCTCGATGGCTTGTGCCGCGCGATACGCCACGTACCCGGTGTCGTGGATGTCTTTCCCGTTGTTCTGGCCCGCTCTGCCAGTGAGACCGAGGATCTCTACGCCGTCGTGCAGGGTACGGGAGTCAACCGGTCGCAGGTGGAGCAGAGCCGTTCGGCGTTCCCCGCGGGTACGGGCTCCGTCCGGCTGGTCTACTGCGACATGTTGCCGACGACGGTCAGCGGCAAGGTCGACCGGGCCCACATGATCAAGATTATCGACGCTGAATGGCCTGGGCGATGACCGCGAATTCACCCGACCGGGAGCAGATGCGGCGCATCAGGTACGCGATGGCCCAGATCGTCTCCGTCCGCCTGGAGCGCAGCGGTGTCCGCGGAGTCCTGGCTGACGCCTTGTCGGATGACATGCGGCTGGGCCGGGTCGACTTCGCCGCGCTGGGACTGAACTCCGTCGACTGGATGGGCCTGGCAAGCGAGGTGGAGGACGCCTTCGAGATCGAACTCCCTGACGCGGCGCTCCTGGACGGGGCCCACCGGTCCGTCGCGGGATGGAGCGAGCACGTACACCAGTTGATCCGGCCGCAGACGGCCCTCCGCATCGAACCGGAGCACGGCATCGACACCGATGCGTGCGGGAGGAAGGACGATCCATGCGAATGACAGAGCGAGGCGAGCGCTACGTGGTGTACGACGACTTCCTTCCGTCCGAGATCTTCGACCAGGCAGTGGAGCTGATGGAACGCTCGGCGCTGAGCGAGACCGGAAGCGTGATCTCCGCCGAACTGGACGGCCCGGCGCACCGGACGCGCGGCATGCACTTCCCCGCCTCCATCGGCGAGACCGCGAGTGGACGACCAGCTGTTTTCACCCGCGTCACCCAGGCCGTACGCGCCGAAACCGGGGTGTTCGGCACAGCTGGTCATGACTGGGACAGGCTCACCTTCACATTCTGGCAGTACCCCGCCAACAGCCGACTGGGTTGGCACAACGACGCCGGGCGCGGCCGCTGTGGAGAGTACATCGTCTATCTGCACCGTGAGTGGGACATCTCATGGGGTGGTGAACTGATGCTGCTCGACCGTGAACCGCGCACGCTCCTGTCGGCAGCCGACAGTGGACCGCAACGGGGGGAAACGGCCACGAGCGAATCCGCGGGCCTGGTGAACAGGATCCTGCGGACATGCGAGGTGAGCCCGGTCGCTGTCCTTCCGCGCCCCAACCGTCTGGTGATGGTCCAGTCGGACACCCTGCACACTATTCGGAGGGTGGACCAGACCGCCGGCGAGAACCGGAGGTGTTCGTTGACCGGCTTCGCGTACCTGAACCAGAAGTTTCAACCCGAGTCTGCGCGCAGCCGTGACGTTGCCAGGAACTCCATTCTGAACAGCGTAATCGCCTGAGCTGATCATCCGGGCCGGCGTCCGCAGGCCGGTACGCCATTGATCTGCCCCTTCCTTCTCCGGAGGAATTACCATGAACGCATCACGGTCGGTCGCCGCAGACATGGGGCGGCTGCATATCGTGTCCAAGGAGTTGGAGCCCCGCAGGCTGGAGTCGGGCGGAGCCGGAAAACAGTACACAGCCTTCGAAGTCAATGCGCTCTCTCCTCTCATCGGGGCAGAGATACGCGGAGTCGACCTGTCCCGACCGATGGACGTCGACACCCTGGATGAACTGAAACGGGCCTTCCTCGATTGGAAGGTCCTGTTCTTCCGCGGTCAGAACCTCACGGGCCGTCAGCAGGCTGCGTTCGCCCGGAACTGGGGGGAACTTCAGGAATCCCACCCTCAGCGGAGAGCAGAGATCAACGAGGTGGCGCGCTTGGAACACGACGAGGCCAACCCTGGAAGCGAAAACATCTGGCACAGCGACGCGTCATTCCATGAGGCGCCTCCGCTCGGCGCTGTCCTGCGTGCCGTCGATCTACCGCCGCTCGGCGGGGACACCTTGTGGGCTGACACGGCGGCTGCCTACGACGGACTTCCGCAGGACATCAAGAAACGCATTGAGGAGCTCCGGGCGGTGCACGAACTCCCCGCGGCGAACGGCGGCATCGCTGTTCTGCTCAAGAGCATCAACGCACGGAGCGGACGTCGTCCGGTCGAACATCCGGTGGTGCGGACGCACCCGGAGACGGGCCGCAGGTCCTTGTACGTGAATGCCGCCTTCACTTCGTATATCGTCGGCCTCTCCGAAGGCGAGAGCGAAGAACTCCTTGGCCGTCTGCTGCACCAGCTGTACTACCCGGAGTACCAAGTGCGCTTCCACTGGGAGGCAGGCTCGGTGGCCTTCTGGGACAATCGGACGACCGTTCACTACGGGGTCAACGACTACTACCCCCATCACCGTTTGATGGAACGTGTCGTTATCGCTGGCGACCGTCCGAGGTGACCGTTCCCGCCGTCGCTCGGAGAGCCGTCCAGGCCGAGGCGAAGGGGAGTGCCGCGGGGCGCGTGGTGAATCGGGGTGGTGGTGGCGCTCAGCGGGAGGCAACCGCCACCTCGGCGGTGGGCCACGATCTCGGCAGCGACGGCGACGGCGGTTTCCTCCGGACCGCGAGCGCCCAGGTCGAGTCCGATCGGCGAGTGCAGCTGCGCGAGTTCGTTGTCACTCAGGCCCGCTTCCCGTAGGCGCCTGAGGCGGTGGCGGTGTGTACGGCGAGAGCCGATCGCCCCCACGTAGCCCAGCGGAAGGCGCAACGCCCGTGTCAGCAGTGGGACATCGAACTTCTCGTCGTGCGTCAGGACGCAGACAACGGTGCGGCTGTCCAGGCGCCCCGCACGGTACTCCGTGTCGAGATAGCGGTGCGGCCAGTCGGAGACGACCTGGTGTGCCTGGGGGAAACGCCGGGTGGTGGCGAAGACCGGGCGCGCATCGCACACCGTGACGTGGAAGCCGAGAAACGCCCCGATTCCGGCTACTGACGCGGCGAAGTCGATGGCCCCGAAGACGAGCATGCGTGGCGCCGGCGCGTATGACTCGACGAACAACGTGATACCGGCCGCCTCGTCATGAGGCTCGCACGGGTCGCCGTCGGGTGCCAGCACCAGGCTGCCGGTGCGCCCGGCGTGAAGCATCGCCAGGGCCTGGGCGGCGACGGCGGATTCCAGCGTGTCGTGACCCGACGGGATCATAGGCCCCGTCCCGCTGTCCGGCCCGGCACTGACAACGACTGTTCTGCCCACGAGGTCCGACCGCACCGCAGGAGCCCGGATGACGCGTGCCACCGCCACCGGCACGCCGCCGGCGATACAGGTCAAGGCCGTGATGAGGCCGCAAGCGGCAAGAGGCGGTACTGGGTGGACGAATATCTCGAGGGTGCCGCCGCAACTCAGGCCCACGGCGAAGGCATCGTCGTCGCTGTAGCCGTAGGACTCCAGTATCGGGCGGTTTGAGGCGATACTCTCAAGACACAGTTCGTACACCGCGCCTTCCACGCATCCGCCGGAGACGCTGCCGATGACCTCGCCGTTGGCGTTCACCGCCAGTGCCGCGCCCGGTTCTCGCGGGGCACTGCCGCGCGCTCCGACCACCGTTGCCACTGCGAATGCCTGGCCGCTCGTGTACCACGCGGCGAGTTCCTCCGCGATGTCGTGCACGGCTGTTCACGCTCCTTGTCATGTGCGGAGGGCGTAGATCGCGGCCTGGGTGCGGTCGCCGAGCCCTGTCTTGAGGAATATTGCCGTGAGGTGGTTCTTGACCGTTTTCTCTGAGATGTTCAGCTTTCTGGATATGTGCCTGTTGCTGAGCCCGCCGCCTACGAGGCGCAGCACCTCCGTTTGCCGGGGAGAGAGGTTTGCCGCGCCAATTCTTGGTGCCGGGGAGTCGACGTGGGATGTTGAACCATCGGTCGCCTGCTGCTCCATGCTTTCATGCCCCTCGTTGTCTGTATCAGTAGAAATCCGATCCATAGGAGGCGCGATGAGCGGATCACATTTTTTCAGTATGATCGCGCGTGCGTCAACGTAGTTTTTCGGTGCATGCCTGGCTTGTTGTTTTCTCGCCATGTGGTGGCTGAAATAGCATCCACTATCGCCATGGGACCAAAGTCCTATTGATATGTCCCCGCCAAGTGCGTGAGGCTTGATTCACGAGTGCAGTCGGGGGCGGCGGGAGACGGTACTGACTCGGCGATGATGGAATATGCGGAATTCGTCGCTCCGGACAGCTTGTGCCGCGATGGTCGGAATGCTCGGATTGGCCGAGGTTCCACGAGGGCGCCGGAATCCGTACGATTTTCCGAAGCGCCGAGAGGATCGCAAAAATGAGCCTGAATTCAGCGGGTCCATCTGTTCTCTTCGTCGATGGAGAGAGGTTGTCGTCCTTCTCCAGAGAAATCTTCCTCGACCTGGCGAGAGCCGATCAGCGGCGTTGGGCTCATATCTATCTTCGAGGCATCCTTTCTGCTTCCGGAAAGAAGACGATCCGCAACATCGCGGGGCCGCGCGCCTCGCTCTCCGATGCGCAGTCGCTCCGTCAGTTCATCAACCAGAGCACTTGGTCGTGGGAGTCCGTTGCGCGACGCTGTACCCCGGTGGTCTCGAGCAGGATGTCTCCGGAACTGTGGGTACTGGACAGCGTGTTCATTAGGAAGCGCGGTGAGGCGTCGGTGGGCGCCGGCCGTTGGTTCGTCCGGCGGCTCGGCCGGACGATCAACGGCCAGATGAGTGTCGGACTCTTTTCTCTCCTCGCAGGAGTCGAGTGTTCCGGTTGACTGGCGGATACTGCTGCGCGGGCGATGGATGGTCGATCGAGGGCTGCGCGAAAGTGCTGGCGTGCCGGAGGAGTACCGTCTGGAGCACGGATGGGAAGCGGGCGCCGATCTGGTGGACCGGGCGATCCGCATCGGTGGGCTGCCCCGGCGCCCGGTGGTCGCGGACTGCACCGGATGGCCCGGAGCGGGACGGTTGATCCGCGAACTGGCCAAGAGGGAAGTCGAGTTCCTCATACGCGTTGACCCGTCCGCGCTCCCGGGGGAAGGACAGACTGCCGCAAGTCCAGGGATGGTGACCAGCACCGTCGTCCAGTCGGCCGATCGCAGCGCCACGTCCTCGGCGATGAGGATCGTGACGCAGCAGATGATTCAGCGTGGCGGCCCTGCGCGCCACTGGGTGACGAACATCGAGCCGTGGGACATGCGCATCCTCGGTCAGGCGCAGCTGGTGCTGCGTCGGCACAGCCGGGACATTGAGCGGCTGGAAACCGACTTCGGCGTTCACGACTTCGGGGGGCGCTCCTTCGGCGGCTGGCACCGGCACCTGGCTCTGGTGTCGGCAGCCTTCGCGTTCTGGGTCCTGGAGAGGCCAGAACCTCGGACGGTGCACCGTGAGGCGGGCGCCCGCGGGTACCAGGCCAGAACCGAGCGGCGGCCGACGACCGCTTGCCGTGTCCCAGACATGGTGGCCGTGCCCTGGCAGCACCAGTAGGGCGACCGTGATCATGCGTTCGGAAACAGGAGCCTCTCCGGTGCGATCGGTAGTTGCCGGACCCGGATGCCAATCGCGTGGTGGACCGCGTTGGCAATGGCTGCTGCCACGCCGACGGCTCCGAGCTCACCGACGCCGCGTGCCCCGATGGTGCCGCTGAGGGGGTCGTACTCCTCCACGAACTCCACCTCCACGCCGGGCACGTCGGCTTGGACCGGCAGGAGGTAGCCGGCCAGGTTCTTCGACACGAACCGACCGAGTTCCGCATCTGTGTGTGACTGCTCCAGCAGCGCCTGCCCTATACCCCACACCATTCCGCCGATGATCTGGCTACGGGCGGTGAGCGGATTGATGATCCGTCCGGCGCTGTACGCACCGACCATGCGGCGTACTCGCGTAAGCCCGAGCTCGGCGTCGACCGCTACCTCGGCGAAGACTGCTCCGAACGTGTGCATCGACGAGCCGTTGTCTTCGGGGCTCCACTCGCCCTTTCCCCAAAGCTGCTCCGTGCCGTTCTCTGCCAGGCAGCGGATCATCTGCTCCCAACGGGCATCGGGCGACCTGGCGGACGACGGGTCGGGGGGATCGGCCGTACTGCCGCTGATCGCGGCCAGGCGGTTCAGAAGGTCGGCGGCCGCCGTGCGTACTGCTGATCCCACGCTGAGCGTGGTGGACGACCCGGCGGACATCCCCGAGGCCGGCAGGCGGCTGTCGCCTAGGCGTACAGTGACCTGCTGCGGAGGGCATCCGAGGGTCTCTGCAGCGATCTGGCCCAGTACGGTGTAAGTGCCTGTTCCTATCTCCTGGCTGCCCGTTTCCACCCGCACCGCCCCGGACTGGTCGACACCCACCCGCGCCGAGGCCGGGAAGGCATACTGGTTCATCAGAGCCGTCGCCATGCCCCAGCCGATGTACTCGTGGCCCTCGCGCCGGGCACGCGGCTGTGGGGGACGCTCCTTCCAGCCGAAGATACGGGCACCTGTCAGGTAGCAGGCGCGTAGTTCCTTGGAGCTGAAGGGTCTGCCCGTGGTCGGATCGGTCTCTGCGTAGTTTCGCAGCCGTAACTCGACCGGATCCAGATCGAGTTCGTCTGCGAGTTCGTCCATCGCGGATTCCAGGGCGAACATTCCCGGGCCCTCGTGCGGGGCCCGCATCGGGGTCGGCACGATAGTGGCGACCGGTGCCACCCGATGGGTTGTCTCGATCGCTGGACACGCATACGCAGTCCGGGTGCCAGTGGCAGCAAGTTCAGGGTACTCGGCGTAGCGCGCGGTCTGGTTGACCGATGCGTGGCGGATCGCCAGCAGCTGTCCGTCTGTCGCCGCCCCCAGGGTGACGGCCTGGAGAGTGGCCGGCTGATAGCCGTGCGAGGTGAAACTCTGCGCACGGGTCAGGATAAGTCGGACACCTCCGCCCACTGCCCGGGCGGCCATGGCGGCGATGATCTGATGGGGCCAGACGTGGCCCTTGCTGCCGAAACCGCCGCCGGTCCAGGGGGACAGCACACGCACCAGTTCCGGTGCGAGGCCGAGGGCGCTGGCTACAACCGCGCGGACATTGGCTACTCCCTGTGTGGCGTCGTAGAGGGTGAGCCCGGCCTTGTCGTCCCAGTGGGCGGTTGTCGCAGCTGGCTCCAGGGCGTTGTGGTGCCGGTTGGCGGTCCGGTAACGGCGTTCGAGGACGACATCGGCCGCGAGTAAGCCGGCGTCGACGTCCCCCACGGAGGTGTCCGCAGGACCTCAACGCGGTATGGGAGTGGGCCGCCATGCGTCGCCGAGAGCGTCATCGAGCACCGTAGGGACGGGCTCGCGGTCATAGGCGATGCGCAGCTCCTTCGCTGCCGCCTTAGCCTGCTCGAGGTGCTCGGCGACCACGACAGCCACTGGTTGGCCCTCGTAGTGCACATGGTCGTTCTGCAGCGGAAGCAGCCGATGCATATACAGCCCTTGCGCCGGTGACAACCGAGGCGCGTTGAGGTGGGTCAGCACAGCCACTACGCCCGGTGAGCATTCAGCGGGACCCGTCTCGAGCACCGAGATCCTTCCGCTCGGCACGGTGGCGGTGACGAGGAACGCGTGCCGCAGCGGATCAACCGTCTGGTCGGCTGCGAACTTTGCCCGGCCGGTCACCTTCGCCACGGCGTCCGTGCGGGTGACCTTGCTGCTGCTCACTTGCTGACCGCCCCTCTGCCTCTAAGCTCCAGCAGCGCCCGGCATGCCGCGCGCCGGGCCAGCTCGATCTTGAAACCGTTGCTCTTCAGCGGGCGGGCGTCGGCCAGGGCCAGCGCCAGTGCTTCCCGCACCACCGACTCGGTCAGTTGCCTGCCCACCAGGTACCGCTCGACTTCGTACAACCGCCAGGGCCGGGCGGCTACTCCGCCTAGGCAGATCCGGACGTCGCGGATCATCGTCCCGTCCGCCTCCACGGCGACGGCCGCTGACACGAGGCCGAACTCGTAGGGCGCGCGTTCCCGTACCTTCAGGTAGCCCGAGCACGCAGCGGCGGGAGAAGGCGGTACCCGGACCGCGATGACGATCTCGTCCGGTTCCAGCACGGAGTCCCGCTCAGGGGTCTCGCCCGGCAGGCGATAGAAGGCAGCCAGCGGTACGGTCCGGCTGCCTCGCGGTGAATGGATGGTTAGTTCCGCGTTCAGGGCTACCAGCGCGACGGCAAGGTCGGAGGGATGGCAGGCCCGGCAGGCATCGCTCCAACCGATCACCGCCAGAGTCCGGTCATAGCCGGAGCGTGCCGCGCAGCCTGAGCCCGGCTGCCGCTTGTTGCACGGAAGCTTCGTCTCCGCCCGGTAGTACGGGCAGCGCGTGCGCTGGAGCAGGTTTCCGCCGATCGTCGCCGCGTTGCGGATCTGCGGGGATGCGGACAACTCCAAGGCTTCGACGACGGCGGGATACCCGGAGCGCAGAGCCGGATCTCCCGCCGCGGCGGACATGGTGGTGAGGGCGCCTATCCGCAGACCGTTGCCGTCGGCCTGGACAGTGTCCAGCGGTAGCCGGCCGATGTCGACGAGGACAGCCGGACGTTCGATCCCCTCCTTGATCAAGTTGACCAGGTCAGTGCCGCCGGCGATGAGCCGGGCAGAGCGGCCGTACTGGGTCAGTGCGGCAAGCGCGGTGGAGGTGTCCGCCACCCGCAGGTAACCGGGCTCAGGCACTGGTGCACTCCGTCCGGGTACGTGCGGCGGCTATCGCTGACACGATCTGCGGATAGGCGGCGCAGCGGCAGATGTTGCCGCTCATCCACTCCCGGATCTCGTCCTCCGAGTCGGCATGGCCCTCACGGATGCAGGCGGTGGCCGACATGATCTGGCCGGGGGTGCAGAAACCGCACTGCAGGGCGTCGTGGGCGACGAACGCCTGCTGCACAGGATGCTCGCCGTCCGGGCCGCCCAGCCCCTCGATGGTGGTGACGGACCGTCCGTGGTGCTGCGCGGCCAGAGCGAGGCAGGAGTTGATGCGCAGCCCGTCGACGTGCACGGTGCACGCACCGCACTCGCCGCGGTCGCAGCCCTTCTTGGTGCCGGTCAGTCCGAGGCGGTCGCGCAGAAGGTCCAGAAGGGTCATCCCGGCGGGTGCCGACAACCGACGTGTTGTCCCGTTCACCTCCAGAACCACCTCTGCCTCTTCCGGGGAGGGGCCGGGTGCCATGGTGCTGCCTCCTTCGGTTTCGACGGTTGGGCCGGGCTATACCTGCTGGCCGACGGGCAGAGCCCAACGCGCGTGGACAAGTGCGCCCAGCAGGCCCGCGGCAGCCGCCGCGGGGGCGATCCAGGAGAATCCGGCGGACGAGAGCAGAACACCGCCTGCCGCGGACCCCAGCGACGTGCCCAGGTACATGAAGCTGCTGTTCCATGCCATGACCGAGCCGATCTCGCGCCCGAAGGCATGCATCAGTTGGGACTGGAATGCCGGAAGGCAGGGGAAGGCGCTGAGGGCGAACAGCCCGAGGACGAGCAGCAGCAGCGCAGTCGGTGTGTGGAAGGCCAGGACCAGGAGCACTTCGAGGACCGACAGAGATACGAGGCTGCCTGCGACGACCCTCGTCGCGCCGTAGCGATCGGCCAGCCGGCCCCCGCTCAAACTCCCCGCGACGGCGCCGACTCCGTAGATGATCAGCGCCGCGGCGACCATGCCGGTTGACAGGTGGGCGTTGTCGGTCAGCGCGGTGCCGATATAGGTATAGAGGCTGTAGACGGAGAAGGCCCACAGTCCGGTGACGGACACCGCTCGGGCCTTGCGGAGGGAACTGCTGCGCGCAGTCGCCGTGGTAGCCGGGGTGGAGCCCGGGGCGCCGACTGCTCCCACGCTGCGCCAGGAGAACAGGTTGACCACGACGAGGACGAGCGCGACCCCGCCGATCCCGAAGAAGGTCTCCCGCCAACTCAGCAGTGAAGCGACGGCGGTGCCGGTGGGTGCGCCGGTGGCGAGCGAGATCAGGAAGCCCGACGCAGCGACGGCAAGCCATCCCGCGCGGCGTTCGGGCGGAGCGGCCAGCCCGACCAGGGTCTGCACGGATGGCGTGACGGCGGCAGCCGAAAGGCCGGCGAGAACCCGAGCGGCCAGCAGCAGACCGAACCATGGCGACAGACCGGTCAGGGCGTTCGCAAGGCCGAAGAGGGTCAAGCCTCCGATGAGGACGGTCCGGCGGCCGACCCGATCGGCGAGGGAGCCGATGATCGGAGCTCCGATCATGTACGCGAGCGAGAACGTGGTGACCGTGACTCCGGCCACGGAGGCGGAGACGTGGTACTGGTGTGCGATCTCCGGTAGCAGGGGTGAGACGACGAACAGATCGGTACCGATGACGAGAAGGGTGACGAAGGCGACCGCGAGGCTGCGGCGGCCCTCAGGCGCCGGCGTCGGCTGAGGCGTCGCGGACGCAGGTGGCTTTAAGTCCGGGCTTGTCATATGCGCAACCCTAGCATTTTACTTAGCTGGATATGTACTTGCCGGAGAATTATTTCCTGGCTCTTCTGTCAGATACAGTGGTGCGATGGACGGAGAGGACTCCATCGACAGGATGCTGGGGCAGTGGTCATGGAGGACCCATGACTTGCCGCTGGAGCAGATGGCCGTATCCAAGCGCATCACGCGGATGGCGCGCGTCCTGGAGGACCTGGCCACTGCGTGCCTTGGCCCGCTCGGCATGGACCGAGGAGAGTTCGACGTGTTGGCCACCTTGCTGCGCAGCGGACCAGCCGGTGAGACGACGCCGACGGAGCTGACCCGCTGGCTGCTCATCTCCGGCCCTGGCCTCACCAAGCGTCTCGGGCGCCTCGAGGAGCGCAGACTGATCAGCCGTCGGCTGGACCCGAACGACCGCCGCTCCCTGCTGGTCGCCCTGACCGGCGAGGGCAGGGAACTGGCCGAGCAAGGTGTGCGGGCGCACGCGAAGGCGACGGCCGATCTCTTCGAAGGAATCTCGTCCGAGCAGCGGGACCAGCTGAGTTCAGCGCTGCGTGGGCTGATCCTGGCAGCGGAGGCATCGTAGGCAGCGCCTCCCTGCGAGAGACGGGATGCTGGCGACTCAGCGGGTGCCCGATAGCGAGAAGCCGCTGATCGAAGCGAAGAACCTGCTGCGCTTCTCGGCCTCTTCCAGGGGCCGCCACCAGGAAGCCAGTTCCTCCCGTGTCCAGTCGAGCCCGCCATGGGCCACTGCCGTATTCACGAACTCGCCCAGCGAGGCCTGGAAGAAGGCGAAGGACATCCGCACGGTGTGCGGTTTCAGGGACACCCCGGCCACACCGAGGTCAAGGAACCGGCTCTCCAGGGAGCGGGCGTTCCAGCCGTGCCGATGGTTGTCGCAGAAAGCGTGGACCGCGGCGCGAGTCGCCGCTCGGTCCGGGTGATTCACGGCCAAGGTGTCGAAGTCGTAGTCGAAGATTGCGATGCGTCCCCCCTTACGGGTCACCCGCAGCGCTTCGCTGTCTGCGTCGTCCAGGTCGGGGCAGTGCTGCCGGACGAGTTTGACCCGCACCCGGTCGAACGACTCATCCGCGAATCCGAGCCGCCGTACGTCCCCGACTGCGAACTCGACCGGCAGCGGTGAGCCGATGCTTCGCCTGCGTGCCTCGTCGACCATGGCCTCGCTCAGGTCGATACCGGTCACCCGACCCTCGGGACCCACCAGCGCAGCAAGTTCCCGGGCGTCGTCTCCCGTGCCGCACCCGATGTCGAGGACGTGCTTGCCGGTGAGCGGTCCAAGTCCCTCGGCGAGGGCACGCCTCACCTCACCGTACTCGGGCAGCGAGTTGGCCAGGTCCATGAAGCGGATGAACCAGTTCGAGTCCTTCGCCGAGTCCACGCGGGTGAACTCGCCGGAATGCTGAAGTCCGGTGTTGGCGTACACGGTATCGGTTCTCCTTGTGTTGTCGTGGGGCGGTTGCTTGCCGCGACCAGGGCTGATGAGATACGAAGCAGGGTTCGTCAGACGACGGCCGCCGCGCGGTCGGTCTCCATCCGCTTGTCGATACCGGCGTACTCCTGCCGGCCGAGAGCGATGGCCTTGTCGAGCGGCATCACCACGGGAAAGTCGAACAAGTCGACGATCCTGTCGAGTCGTTCGGTGAAGGACCCACTGACCACGTGGTACGGAATCTGCAATTCGTCGAGCGTGCCGAGCAGTCTCGCGTCGCAGTCGTCCCGGAAGGCGGAGTTCATCGGCCGGTGGCCGTCTGCGCGCAGCGGCAATTCGTTGGCCAGGTGGACATAGCAGTCGAACGTCGCTTTCACATGCTGCTTGAAGGCGTGCCCGTATTGGGCGACCACCGCCTCGAAGAAGCGCATCTCCGGAGTCAGCTCCTCCTCCGGTATCCGCTCGAGGTGGTCCGTGGAGGACGGGTCCATGCCATACGTGAGGCGTGTGGCCGCGTAGATCCACTCCTGTAGCGACGAGCCGTCGGAGATGAACTCGTCGAACTCGGTTTCTGCGACCGCGCGACCGACGTGCCGGCGCATGGCGAGCTGAAGGTACTCGGCCGGGGTGACCTGGGAGAGCGTCTTCCCCGGAACAGCTGCGGGCATGATCTCCCGGATCGTCGCGGCGAGGGTGCGGGGGATGCCGGTGTAATGCGCCAGCGTCATGACGGTCAGGGTCTTACCGGACGAGTACGTACCGGAGACTGCCAGTTTCAAGGTTTCGGCTCCTTACGGCGTTCCCGCGGCGTCGGTCGCTGCGGTCTTCTCGGGCAGTTCATGGGCCAGCGAGCAGCGCAGGCGGATGCCGGCCGACTCGCCGGATATCTCGGTGTTCCGCCAGGACCTGCCGTGCAACGGCAGGAGATGGGAACCGGTCACCTTTGCCATCACCTGATGCGGCGATCCGGGACTAGCGGCGACTCGCGGACGGGCGGCGTCCAGGGAAGTTCGCAGCATCCAGAGGGTGTTGCTGTCGCTCCGCCGGATGTTGTCCATCTCGTACATCAGCACTTGCGCGAGCTGCAGGCAGGCGACGAAGCAGTCGACGGGGGAGAAGGCCGGAGATGTCGAGCCCTCGATCCCGTCCGGCATCGCCTTCGCTGGTTCCATCAGCACCGAGGCGTGCGCGGAAAGTCCTTCGGTATCTGCCGTGACATCGGCCAATCGCTGGCCACCTAAGGCGAACCCGGCGCCGTAATAGCGTGTTTCGGCGGGACCGAGCGCGTCCTCGAGCCATCGGAACTCCGCCGGTCGGGCGGTACCCGCCGGGGCCGCATGGATGATCTCGTATCGCGCCCGCATCACCCCGATACGGCATTCGTACACCGACACACACATGCCCGGTGCCTCTGGCAGCGGTGCGGTGCCACGGAGCCAGGCGCCCGCCGACAGGTCGGTGAGTTCCTCTTGCGGGGCCGTTCCGGCGATGAGCGTGATCCGACGGAGCTGGGCGGTACGTCGCTGCTCCGGGCCGAGGCCGTAGCCGTATGCCAGATGGGCCTCGGCCAGTTGGACGCCCAGGACGAGAGCGTCGATGCTACTGACGTGCGGAGGCACGTCGATCTCGTCCTTTTTTCTGGACCAGTCGCCGGGATATCCGATGGTGATCCGCGCCGTGACGACCTGGTCTGCCTCGGTTGCCGGGAAGACGCGCACGTCACCGACCTGATGTGACGCGCGGCGGTACCCCGAGCCGAAGAAGCGCTGCTCCGCCGGGCCGAGGTACTCGTCGATCGAACGCAGGCGGAGACGGGGGCCGACCGCACTCATGCCGCCTGCTCCGCGCGGCTGTGCAGCGCGCGTTCGTAGACGGTGACCAGCTCGTCCACCGTGCGCGAGTCCGCCAGCGTGGCGGTCCCTTCGGAGAACGGATCGATGCCGAGCTCCGAGGCGAGCTGTATGACCAGCCGCGCCAGCATGAGGGAGTTCAGGCCGATGTCGATGAGGCTGTCGGTGCCACGGTAGGAAACGCTCCCCCAGGCGTCGTCGAGATTGTCCTGCGGGTCGAGCTCGTCGAGGTCGTCCAGGAGGATCATGCCGATCCTCCTGCGTACGGTGCTTGTCAGCTCTTCACGTGTCAGCATGAGATGCCTCCGTCAATGACAAGGGACTGCCCGGTGATGAACGCGGCAGCCGGAGAAGCAAGGAAAACGACCGCCTCCACCACTTCCTCGGTCGTGCCGAGTCGGCCCAGCGGAGTGCGCCGTTGGATGCGCTGGCGGTTCTGGCCGGTGACACCGGCGGTCATCTCCGAGTCGAAAAAACCCGGAGTGACGGTGCAGACCCGGATACCTGCCGGACCGAGCTCCCGGGCCAAGCTCCTGCTCAACCCCTCCATCCCGGCCTTGGCGGCGGCGTAGGCGGCGACTCCGCGGTAGCCGCGGATCGCGTTGATGGACGACACGGTCACGACCACGCCCTCGCCGGCCCTGGTCATCGACCGCGCGCATGCCTGGGTCAGCTCGACCGGGGCCAGCAGGTTGGCCGTCAGCAACTCCCTGACCTCGGCCGAGGCCATGGTCAGGAAGAGCCCCTGGTGCAGCACGCCCGCGTTGTTGATCAGCAGATCAATCCGGCCGAACTGGGCGTCGACGGTCTCGACGAAGGTGCGTGTCGCACCGGGCTCCAGCATGTCCGTGGACTGCCATAAGAATGTGTCGGGGTGGGACTCGCGCTGTTTCTCGATGAATTCGTTCGCGTCACGGCTGAAAGTCGCGACACGCCAACCATCGGTCAGGAGCCGCTCCACCAGCTTCCTGCCGAGGCCGCGGCTACCGCCGCTGACGACCGCCGTGCGCGGTTGCGCGACTGCGGGGCTCACGACAGCCTGCGCATCTTCTTGAAGCGCTCGTTGTGCTGAGGATCTTCCGAAACCTCCACGACCGACGGAACCTTGAAGGGCTCTAAGCGCTGCCGGCATGCCTTCCGCAGCCTGCGTTCCACGCTTTCGCCAGGCTCTTCCGTGACCAGCCTCACGACTGCCTTCACCGCCATTCCGGTGACTGGGCTGGAAATTCCATAAACTGTGGCGTCGGCAACATTTTCGAGATCCAGTAGGACGCCTTCGACCTCGGCTGGATAGACTTTCTCACCGCCTACATTGATGATTTCCGAACGGCGCCCAAGTATCCGGATGTAGTCGCCTTCTACTTGAACGATGTCCTGCGTGTCGAAATATCCCTCGTCGTCGAACGGCGCTGGCGCGTTGAGATAACCGATCATCGCCATCTCGGAGCGTATCCAGAGGGTTTCGTTGACGATTTTGTAATGGAATCCATCGCCACCGATTCTGAGCCAGACGGTGTCATTGCTCTTAGACCGGGTGGGTAGGATGCCCAGTTCGGAAAGACCGTACGTCTGCTTGAACCGGACTGTTGGCAGCTCCTCCCCAAGGCGCTGCAGCGTCCTTTCGGGCATTGGCTCGGTGCCGTATGTGACGAGTTCCAGAGACGATGTGTCGTGGCGTGTCGTCGCGCCGGAGACAAGAGCCATCCCGAGGAAGGTCGGGGTGGTCGGCAGCACTTGGACGCGGTGTCGGGCGATCGCGGCGAAGATCATGTCAGGAGTTCGCTCCGACACGGTGATCACGGTGCCGCCCTGGCTCAGGGTGTGCAGCAGGGTGTTGATCCCGCCGATGTGGTCGAGACTGAGGAACGAAAGGATACGCAGCGGTTTCCGCACCGACTGATAGCGGCCCAGTACCTTGGCGAAATCCAGCACGGACGCCTTGCTGCGCCCGGTGGTGCCGGAGCTGAACAGCACGAGTCCTGGAAGGCCGTCCAGTCGTAGTCGGCGGTACAACTCGTGATCACCTGTACGCCCCGTCGATGAGGTTCGGCGTCCGCCGTCGGCGTGTGCTTCGAGCGTGACTTGCACCTGTGCGGTGTCGAGGAAATCCGTGCGCTTGGCTGCCGGAAGGTGCCCGAGCGGGACGACGACAGCGCGGCGTCTGATCAGGGCGAGCAGGGCGGCGCAGGCGCCGACAGAGTACCCGCCTTCCAGGCTGACCACGGTCCCGGGGCCGACCGCCTGGGAGTCCAGATAGCGCTCCCAGTCCTGGACGGCCTCCAGGAGTTCCCCGTACAGGAAGCTGCCGTTCTCGGATATCAGAGCTTCGCTCGAATCGAAGGAACGCAATCCGTCCATGAACCGGTCAATATTTCTCAAGTGACTACCGGTCATTCGTGGTCTCCCTTTTCCGGGGTGCGGCCTGGAGTCAATGCTGCCTGGCGCGCCGGGGGTTCGCAACGCCTCTCTGGTGGGTGCCGGCTAGTTGTCGGACTTGCCCAACTCGCAGTCCTCTGCATTGGAGACTCTTGGTCGCACGGTGCGGATTGTTCTATGACTGGTGCCACCGCCGACCGAGAGGAGTCGCAGCATGGCAGTCCCTTCTGGAGTATCTGCGGAATCCAGGAAGCAGCGCATCGCGATGCTCTTTGAGAACATCATCACGCGCGGCGAGCTGCATCTTGCTGACGAAGTGTTCGACGAGGATTTTCACTGGCCGCAGTTCGACCTGCATGGTCCGGACGGTGTCCGGACCTGGGTGCGCGCCTTCCGTTCGGCATTTCCGGACATCAAAGACATGGTGCGGGAACAGATCTCGGAAGGTGACGTCGTGGTGACCCGAGTCGTATGCGAGGGTACCCAGCTCGGCCCGTTCCGCGGACTGCCGCCCAGCGGCCGCGCAGCCACCTTTGCCGCCATAGGAATCGACCGGTTCCGTGAAGAGAAGGTGATCGAACGCTCGGCGTGGTTCGACATGGCAGACCTGATGCGCCAACTGGGCCACGAGACGCTGACGATAGGGCCGGCGGCGAAGCCCTAACCGGTGGTGTGGAACTGCCGGGAATGACCATAGGAGGGCGTCGTGAGCCCTTCACATGGAGACCGCCGGGCCACTGCCGGACCGGCGACGGAGCGGAGAGGCGGGCGTATGGCGATGGCGACGATGAGGGCGATGAGCCAGGACGAACTGGGCGGCCCCGAGCTGCTGAAGGAGGTGCGGATCGACCGGCCTGTCCCGGGGCCGTCCGAAGTCCTGGTGAGGGTCCATGCGGCCGGCATGAATTCGAGCGACTGGAAGCACCGGAAATCTCCCGGCTTCCTCGGACGGCTTCCTTTGGTCCTCGGCTGGGATGTGTCTGGTGTCGTCGAGTCCGTCGGCGTCGGGGTGTCCTTGCACAGGGTCGGTGAGGAGGTCTTCGGCATGCTGCCCTACCCCCACGGCCACGGTGCTTTCGCCGAGTACGTCGTTGCTCCCGCCCGTGCTCTGGTGCGGAAGCCCGCCGGGCTGGACCACACCCGGGCCGCTGCGATCCCCCTCGCCGCTCTGACCGCCCGCCAGGCGCTGGTCGACACGGCCGACATCCAGCCTGGTCAACGAGTCCTGATCCACGCGGCTGCCGGCGGAGTCGGCCATATCGCGGTGCAGATTGCCAAATCGTTGGGTGCCCACGTGATCGGCACCGCCAGCGCGGCCAAGCACGACGCACTGCGAGCGCTCGGTGCCGACGAACTCGTGGACTATCGCACCGAGGACTTCGAGGCCGCGGTCAGTGGGGTCGACGTGGTGATCGACCTCATTGGCGGCGACTACGCGGCCCGTTCCCTACGGACGCTTCGCAAAGGGGGCGTAGTTGTTTCCCTCGTGCTCTCGAATACCCGCGCACTGACGGAGACTGCCGCTGAGTTGGGCGTACGTCACCAACTGATGTTGGTCGAGTCGGACCAGGCGGGCATGCTCGCGGTGGCGGAGCTGGTGGAGGCTGGCTCACTCCGTCCCGTCATCGAAGCGGCCTTCCCTCTGGAGCGGGCTGCGAAAGCCCATGAGCTCGGTGACACTGGCGGGGTCTCCGGCAAGCTGGTCCTCACTGTCCGATGATCCGGCCCGAGCCTGATTCCAGCGGAGTCCCCGGTACTTCGATGGGCGGGCTCAGCTTCGACGGGCGAACGGTGAGGGGCCACCGGCCGAGTGCGGCCGTTGTCCGCGCGGTACCAGGGAGTTGATTCGTGGGGTCCTGGTTCTCTACCGGACTGATCGCTTCCGCACGGGACTGTCTGCCCGCAGTCGGACGAACGTCACACCGCCGTCACGCAACCGCCGCCGTACGACGGCTCACCGGGCCATCGCCGCCGCCGCCGAACCTCACGGTTCCTCGCGGGGCAGCAGGGACCCCAGCGGACCCAGGTCGAGGTTCAGATCGCTCATGGACAGCCCGTAGCGCTCGCAGAGCTCCGCCATGCGGTCCTGGAGAACCATCAGCGTCAGGCCGATCCGCTCCTCCTGGTCCTCGCTGAGGCCGCCCTGGTCGACCCGGTGCAGGGCGGTGCGTTCCATCAGCTGCCGGAGCAACTCCACGATGGTCAGCACCAGCTTGACCAGGTCGCGTTCCACCGTGTCGGGGTCCGTCGCGAGCCGCGTGGCGAGCCGGTCGCCCACGTCGGACACGGCGGCATCCCCGGGCCTGGCGGGCGCGAGGTCGAAGGCTCTCGCCGCCGCCTGCGCCACCTCGTTCCACCGGGTGTCTTCGCTCATCGTTCCTCCTCCCGTCGGGGTCCCGCCCCGGACCGCCGTCACCGCACGGTCGGCGTCCAGGGCGGCGGCGCGTCCGGTCCGAGGGAACGGATCACCGCGCGCAGGTTGATGTGCACAAGGTCCACGTCGGCGATCGACAGGACCAGGTCGCCGGTGACCACCGCGCCACCGGTCAGCAGGCGGTCCAGCAGGTCGATCAGCGCGACCTGCCGGTCCGCGGCCGGGGCGGGCGGCGCTCCGGCGCGGGCGGAGCCCGCCGCGTCACCGGCCATGCGCGTCCTTCGGCCCGGGACCGGCGGGTTCGGCCGCCGCGAACGAGTACGGCGCCCACGGCCCGGTGACCTCCACCCGCGCGCCCGGCGCCTCACCCTCACGCGCCATGGCGTCGAGGCGGCGGACCGCGGCGCAGAAGGCGTCCCCCCGGGCGGAGGGGACGAGGAAGGCCAGGTTCGCCACGTTCTCCCCGGAGTCGGGAGCGAAGTGCCCCTGGTGCGGACGGTGGCTGACGCCGGCCACCGCGAACTCGCCCGCCGTCCCCAGCACCCTCTCGGTCAGCGCCTGGGCGCACCGGTGCGCGGTGTCCCGGTCGTCGCGCTGCGCCCGGCGGCGGCGCAGGTAGGCCCGCCCGGGGCTCTCGGCCGCCGCGGGGGCCGGGGGAGCGGCGGCCTCTGCCGAGGCCGAGCGCCGGGCCCGCCCGGCATCCGTGAAGACCTTGACACCCCACTCCAGCGTGCCGTCCACCCGGGCCAACCGGTCCTCGAACCAGGCGGCTCGCTCCGCCAGCATGCGCGCCACGCTCTCGTCGTCGCGGTGGACCGTGGCCAGGCGCATCGGCAGGACGACCGCGGTGGCGAACGCCGCGGCCACCACGTCATGGTGGGCCCGGGCGGTGTCCTCCAGGGCTGCCAGGTCCTCCAGTTGGGCGCGGAAGCCCTCCTCGCCGTACCGGTCCGCCGGGACATCGGCGACCAGCGCCCCGAGACCCGCCTCCCGCACGACGTGGACGGGGGCGCCCGCCACCCCGGCGGTGCCGATCCGTCCGACGGCTTCGCCGAGCGCGGGGGTGTCCCGGCCGACCGCGTAGACGTAGGAGACGTCGGTCCGCTGTCCGTTCACCGCTCACCCTCCTCACGGTCGGCCGGCCGCGGGGCGCCGTCGGCGGCGCTGGCGGAGGTCTCCCTCAGGCGGGCGATCTCCGCGCGCAGGCGGTCGTTCTCCGCGGCGAGCGGGTCGTGGTGGGAAGCCCGGGAGGACGGGGAAACGCCCCGGTCCGCCTCGGCGCCCGCGTCCCTTCGGCCTGCCCCGGAGGAGAGCGACGGGTCGTGCTCCCACCAGTCGATGCCCATCTCCTTCGCCTTGTCGACCGAGGCGACGAGCAGCCGGAGCTTGATGGTCAGCAGTTCGATGTCGAGCAGATTGATCTGGATGTCCCCCGCGATGACCACGCCCTTGTCCAGCACCCTCTCCAGGATGTCGGCCAGGTTCGCGGTCGAGGGGCTCTGGCCGTACGGGGAGGCCGTGGCGGGCGACCCCAGACGGCCGGCCAATGAATCGGACATATGCCTCAACCCTGTCTCGGTCGGGACCCGTCAGCGGCGGGCCGTGGCGGGACGGCGGCGCGGTCGCCGCGCCGGCTCTTCCTCCGGTTCCTCCAGTTCCTCCGGTTCGGCGTCCTCGGCGTCCTCGGCGTCGTCCGGCCCGTAATCCTCGGCGTCGTCCTCGGGCAGGTCCGCGTCCTCCTCCTCGGGCAGGTCCGCGTCCTCGGCGTCGTCCTCGTCCTCGGGCAGGTCCGCGTCCTCCCCGATCTCGTCGTCGGCGAGGTCCTGCTCCGGCAGTTCGTCGTCGGGAAGCTCGTCGTCGGCGCCGTCGGTGAACTCGGCTTCGTCCGCGTCCGGGTCACGCTCGTCGTCGCGGTCCCGGGCGTCCTGCCCGCCGTCCTCGTCCTCGACCGCCTGCTCGTGGCCGACGGTCACCTTGCCGTCGTGGATCTCCCCGCGCCAGCCGTCGGCGTCCTCACCGCGCATCATGACGAACTTGCGGTAGAGCTTGAGGTCCAGGCGGGCCCGACGGCCCTGGGCCCGCCATATGTTGCCCGTCTTCTCGACAAACCCCTTGGGGAAGTACTCCAGGACCAGCAGCACCCGGGTCAGGTCCTCGGTGATCGGGTGGAAGGTCACCACACCCTTGACGGTGCCCTTGGCGCCTTCCGTGGTCCACGCGATCCGCTCGTCCGGGATCTGCTCGGTGACGTTCGCCCGCCAGCTCCGGGTGGACTTCGCGACCTTCACCTTCCAGTTGGTGGTGGTGTCGTCGGCCTTCTCGACGCTGACCACGCCCTTGGCGAACGTGCTGAACTCCTGGAACCGCGTCCACTGGTCGTACGCCTGGCGGACCGGCACCCCGACGTCGATGTCCTCCACGATGGTGACGCTCTTGGACTTCCCGCCGCCGCCCCGGCCCTTCCCCGACCCGCTGAACAGGCCCTTGACCTTCTCCTTCACGGTGTCCTTCAGGTGGGCGGTGCCAGCGGCGGTCAGCGCCTGGGCGGGGGACTTGCCCTCGCTGATGGCCTTGCCGCCCTTGGCCAGCGGGCCGGCCAGGCCGCCGCCGCCCTCGCCGAGCCGGCCGATGCCTTCACCGAGTCTGGCGCCCAGACCCTCCACCGCCTTGACCGCACGGGCCTGAAGGTAGTCCCGCACCTCCGTGCGCAGCCGTTCGACCTCGGGGTTGCCGGTGACGGACTCGCGCAGCGTACGCGTCGCGGACTCAGGCATCGTCGCCCCCTTCCCGGCTGCCCCGGCGGGCTGCCCCGGCGGACCCCGAAGATCCCGAAGACCCCGAAGATCCTGAGGACTTGGCGGATTTCGCCTTGGCGGCCGTCCTGCGGGCGGTCCCCGGCGCCTTGCCCGCGGCCCGGGCCGCCGGCTTGCCCCGAGTTGCCGCCTTGCGGGCCGGAGCGGCGCCCTTCTTACCGGCCTTGCCGGCCGCGGACCCCGTACGGCGGACGGTACGGCGGGCCGAACCGCCGTCCTCCCGCGGCTCCTCCTCGTCCTCGTCGCGGTCCTCGGCGTCGTCCTCCCCGCTCGCGCCGCTCCGCAGACCGGCGGTGCGCTCGTGCAAGGAGTCGGCGAGGCCGGTGACCCGCTTGGCCAGGGCGTCCTTCGCGGCCGTGGCGGTGGCCTGGACGACCTGCTCACGCGCCTGGCCGCCGAGTTCGCCGAGCACCGGCGACTTCATCAGCGTCTGCCGGAGCGCGTCCGGGTCCAGCCGGAACTTCCGGCCGACCAGGAACGTGCCCAGGCCGATGGCCAGTCTGGCCTTCTTGGTGCGCCCCAGGAGGTATCCCCCCACCAGGGCCGTGCCGATCTTCGCGTTCGTCATCATCGTCTGCGTACCTCGGTTCCTTGCGATCTGTGTGATCTGTGCGATCAGCGGGACCCGCGCGATCAGCCGGGGTCGGGCAGCTCCCGCCGCCGGGCCTCCAGCCACTCCAGCCGGTCGAGCAGTTCGTCCTCCCGCGCGTCGAACTCCGCCTCGTCGATCCGGCCTTCCAGCAGCGCCCTCTCCAGTGCGGCCAGCTCCGCGCGTACGGGCGCGGGGTCATAGGTCTCGCGCTCCGCCTGGGCGATCACCTGGTCGAGGACCCACCTGCTCCCGCGCAGCGGCGCGAGCGGAAACGTGAGCAGACCGGTGATCAGCCCCATGGCGGAACTCCTTCGCACGGTGCCAGAACCGGCCGCTCGGGCCGGGCCGGCGGGGATCGGACGGCTTGGTCGGACGCAACTGACGTGTGGTCAGCAAGAGTTGACGGATGGTCAGACGAAGCTGTAGGGCGGCAGCGGGCCGTTCAACGTGAACGCGTAGCCGGTGCCCCGCCGGTCGGCCTCGTCCTCCACCGCGCGGACGAACTCCTCGGCCCGGTCCTCGCTCACCAGGAAGGACGTGTTGAGAAAGCACGCGGCGGTCGGCTTCGCGTCGCTGCGGCCGGCCGCGCGGGGCTCCAGCCCCGCGATGATGCCCACCGCGTCGTGCTCCTGCCGGTTGCGGGTCTCGACGGCGAGGAGTTCGCCGAGGGCCACCTTCCGCCCGGGGTCGCCGGGTTCGGCGCGCGTGAGCTCGTTGAGCCGGCGCGCCTCGGGCACCTCGGCGACGATCTGCCGCAGCAGGTCGTCCTCGTCCCTGGTGACCTTCAGGTTGTACTCCCGGCAGCCGTCGAGTTCGGCCAGCCGCTCGGTGTACCGGTCGGTGTCCGCGGCGATCGCGGCGACGGCCTGCTCGTCGTCCGGGGCGACCAGGCCGAAGCGCATCGGCAGGACGGCGCCGTCCTGGAGCAGGCGGTCGAGCACCCGCTGGTGGGCCAGCATGTCGCGCCGCTTGGCCCGCAGGCCCTCGGGCACGTCACTGGCGACGGCCGCCAGCCGGTCGGCGCGCAGCACCCGTATCTCCTGCGCGGGTTCGCCGACCCCGGCGGTGCCGTCCAGGCGCAGCGGGTGCTCGGCGCCGACGATCGCGTAGATGTACGTGGCCACCGGTCAGTCCTCCCTGCTGCGGCGGGCCGCGGGACGACGGCTGCTGCCGGACGCGGACTTGCGCGTGCTCTTGTCGTCCTCGGAGTCCGCGTCGGACCCGGAGTCTCCGCCGCGCAGCCCCTCGCCGATGGCCTCGACCGCCCCGGCGAGCGCGCCCTTGGACTTGCCCTTGGCGCCGGACTCGGTCGCCTCCCCGACCAGATCGGTGAGCTGGGAGGGCGCCTTGCGGCCCGACTCGAGGTCGAGGCGGTTGCACGCTTCGGCGAAGCGCAGGTACGTGTCGACGCTGGCGACGACCACCCGTGCGTCGATCTTGAGGATCTCGATGCCCACCAGGGACACCCGGACGAAGGCGTCGATGACGAGGCCGCGGTCCAGGATCAGTTCCAGGACGTCGTAGAGGGTGCCGGAGTTGGCGCCACCGGAGACGGTGGCGCTGCTCTGCGTGGCAACAGTCACGCTGGATCATCCTTTCCGTTCCGGCCTGTTCGCACAGGCCGCCGAGTGCGGGTCGCGGGGCGGAGGCCGGGCCGTGGTGCGCCGCTGAGCCCTCCCGGGGACCCGGTGGTCAGCGCTCAACCCGGCCTCGGGCGTACCGTCCGGTGCGCTCGTAGCCGACGATGCGGCCCTTGCGGTCGAGATCGACGCGGTAGGAGGCCATCACGCTGGTGGTGTCGGGAATCCGCGGGATCTCCACGACCTCCACCTGCGCGGTCCATCCCTGGTCCGTGCCCTTGAGCGCGGAGACGCCGGCGGGCTCGCTCTGGAGCAGCTCGGACAGCTCGCTCGTCACCGCACGCATGACCTCGGCCATCGCAGGCCGTTCGTCCGCGCCGCCGGCGTTGCCGGCGTTGCTGCCGTTCCCGCTGTCGCTGTCGTCCTCGCCGTCCGCACGGTTCCTGCCGTCCTTCGTCGTCATGCTCCGGTCCAGTCGCCTAGGGGTTGAGCGGTCGGCCGCGGTTGTTCCGCGGTTGCGGGTCGCCTGCCCCTGCCCGGGGGAACGTACGCGCGAAAGATGCCGATTGCCGCTGCCTGTCCCGGCCGCTCCATGGCCGGCCGGCTCCGCGTTTCCCCAGGGGAATCCAGGACAGATGGCATGGACGCGGCGTGCGCGGGCGCCCGGCCGGGCGTTCGGCCCCGGGGCTCCGTCGCGTGGCAACGGAGGAGACATGGGAGGAAACATCCGAAGAGAACAGAAGGACCAAAGACCTGCGGACGCCGGCCCGGGGCCGGCGGTCGGGCACCAGGCACCGGACCAGCCGACGGAGTTGCCGAGGGCCTCGTGGTGGGTCGTGCTGAAACGGACCTTCAAGGAGTTCCAGGCCGACGAACTCCAGGACCGTGCCGCCGCCTTGACGTACTACAGCGTGCTGTCGCTGTTTCCCGCGCTGCTCGTCATGGTCTCGGTGCTGGGGGTCTCCGGCAGGTCGGCGACCGAGAAGGTGCTGGCCGACCTGACCCGCCTGGCGCCCGGCTCGACCCGTGAACTCCTCACCCAGGCCGTCCAGCAGCTCCAGGACAGCGCGGGTACCGGCTCCGCGCTCGCCGTCGTGGGCCTCCTGGCCGCGCTGTGGACCGCCTCGGGCTACATGGGCGCCTTCATCCGCGCGGCCAACGCGGTCTACGACGTGCCCGAGGGCCGCCCGCTGTGGAAGGTCCTACCGCTGCGCCTCGGGCTCACGGTGCTGCTCATGGTCCTCGCCTACGCCAGCGCCGTCACCGTGGTGTTCTCCGGTGCCCTCGCCCGCCAGACCGGCGCCGCCTTCGGCATCGGCGACTCGGCGCTGACGGTGTGGTCCTACGCCAAGTGGCCCGTCCTCGCGCTGCTGGCGGTCCTGACGATCGCCGTGCTGTACTGGGCGGCGCCCAACGCCAAGCGCAGCGGCGTCCTGTGGATCACCTCCGGCGGGGTACTCGCCCTGCTGCTGTGGATGGCCGCCGCCGGCGGGTTCGCCGCCTACGTCTCCAACTTCGGCTCCTACAACAAGACGTACGGCGCCCTCGGAGGCGTCATCGTCTTCCTGGTGTGGCTGTGGATCACCAACCTCGCCGTCCTCCTGGGCCTGGAGTTCGACGCGGAACTGGCGCGTGCCCGGGCCGTCGCCGGCGGTCTCCCGCCCGACCGCGAGCCGTACGTGACCCCGCGGGACACCGAGGAGTGGAGCGAGGAGGAGCGGGAGCGCCTGGAGTGAGGCCGCGGGCGGGGCCCGGCGGGCCCGTGCGGTGTTTCGGTCCCGGCCGAGCGGTGAGACGACCTCCATGACTGACACGAACAGGCAGGCGAAGTCGCCGAAAGCGACCGACAGCAGGAAGACCGCGGCACCGAAGTCCCGGCGGACGGCCTCGAAGACGGCGGCGTCCTCCCGCGGCAAGGCACCCTCCGAACGCCGCCCCGCCCGGCAGCGGCAGGACGCGGGCGCCGCATCCGGCACCGACGGCGGCACCAGGACCGGCCAGGCCGACCAGGCAACCGGGACCGCCAAGTCCGTCTCGAAGGCCGCCGGCAGCGCGGCCGGTGCGGTGCGGGCCACGGCCGACACGGCGACGTCCGGAGGGCTGTCCGCCGTGGCGGAACGGGCCGGCCGGCTGGCCGCTCAGCCCCTCGAGACCGGCCGGCGCACGGTGGGCACCGTCTCCCGCGGCACCGTGGCGACCGCGCGGACCACATGGCGGCTGATCCGCGCACGCGGTGCCGTCGTGGCGGGCGCCGGCGTCTCGGCAGCGGTGGCGGGGGCCTGCTACGCGGCCGGCCGGCACGCGGCCGCCCGCGGCATGGGTCCTCTCACCCGCGCCACCGGGGGCCGTCTGTAACCCCGCCCGGGCAAGTCGCGCGCGCGGCCCCCTCCTCCACCGTGCGGATCGACGTGCCATCCAGCGGGTACGGCACGTGCGACCACCCGGATCAGGCGCCTACCGCCAGACGGGCCGGGGCACGACCGGGTCGGCGGGGGGCGGACCCGCCGTTCGGGCACGAGCGCGAACCGAGGCGCGTGCGCGCACGGCCTGTACGTTGTCCCCGGCTACAAGGGCACGCACGCGCATCGACCAGATGCCGGGGCCGGGCGCTGCCGGCGAGGAGCCGCAGCGCCGGGGCAGTCGACCGACAACGGAGGAGTTCCCGATGCCACACGACGTCACGGCTGTCGCCCAGCTCGTCCTGCACGAACGGCAGGCCCGAGACCGCGGGTGGTGGGACACGATGCAGGAGGGCTACGCGACCGACTCGGTGGTGCGGCTCAGCTGGTTCCGTGGCAGCGGTGCCGAGTTCGTGGAGCAGTCTCGGCACATGGCGGGGCGGGGGGACCGGGCGATCCACCGGCTCGGTCCGCCGGTCGTCGACGTACGAGGTGAGCGGGCCCTGGTGGAACTGCCCGCCGCGATCGAGGTGACCGCGGAGGTGGACGGCGTCGAGGCGGTCCTCGTTTCCCACGCCCGGCTCCTGTACCGCGCGGCGCGGGCCGAGGGGCGGTGGAGGATCAGGTCTCTCGACCCGGTCTACGAGAGGGACACCCTCACGCCGGCGATCCCCGGAACCGGCCTCAGCGTCGACATGGAGGTTCTCCGGCACTACCGGGTCCCCTACCGTTTCCTCGCCTATGTGCTGGGGCACCGGGGCTACACGATCGGCGACGACCTCTTCGGCGACGACCGCCCCGACGAGGTCGCCCGGCTCTACGAAAACGCCCACCTCTGGCTGGGTCCGTCCGACCGGTAGCGGCCGGACTGGGGGAGCGGTCCGGTCCGCGGGTGAGCCCGAGCGCGGGCGCGGAGGACCTCCTGGTCACCTTCAGGGCCGGCCGGGCGCCGTGCGAAGGTCAGGCCGGCGGGAAGCCGCATCCGTCACGCAGGATGGCGAACGCCTCGGTGACGAGGTCCTTGAACGTTCCTTCGGCAGCCTCTCCCCGCGCTGTGACATCGCGGAAGCGGCTGAAGGCCGTGCGCATTCCGGCGAGTGCCGCTCGCGCGGTGACTTCGGCGCGCAGCAGTTGGCGGTCGTCGGGGTCGTCGACGCCGTTCCGCTGGAGCAGCGCCTTGACCAGGTCGGCCTCCCACTCCGCGAACACCGCCAGTACGCGTGCCGAGGGAAGGGTGGGTGGCACCGGCCCTCCGGTGTCCACGGTCGAGTGGGGGAGCAGGGCCGTGAGGCTGACCAGCACATCGCGTCCACCGGCTCCGAACGACAGCAAGGCGTTCAGCACGGCCTCGAGCGGAGCCTCGTCCGCCGGCCGGTCGACGACTTCTGCGGCCAGAGCGGGACCCAGCTGCCGCAGCTCGTGCGACAACACGTCCTCCTTGCTGGCGAAGTAGCGGAAGAACGTGCGTGCGGAGACGTCGACGGCCTCGGTGATGTCCACGACCGTGGTCTCCGCGAAGCCTCGCTCCGCGAAGAGCCGCATCGCGGCCCTGTGCAGCGCCTCCTGGGTCGCCGCGCGCTTGCGGCCTCGGCGTGAGGGTTCGGCCATGGCCGGAATTCTTCCATGCGGAGGGAGCGCGGGCGCAGGGCCGCGGCGCGGGCTTCAGGCGTGCAGGTGGGGCAGGACCCGGTCCAGGCGGCGGGGCAGCCACCAGTTGGCCTTGCCCACCAGGAGCATCGCTGACGGGACCAGGACGAGCCGGACCACTGTGGCGTCGAGGATGACGCTGACGGCCAGTCCGAGGGCGAGCATCTTGATCACGACGGTGGGCGAGGCGGTGAAGGAGAGGAACACCACGGTCATGATGAGAGCCGCGCTGGAGATGACCCGCCCGGTGAGCGAGAGGCCGACCGCGACGGCCCGGGCGTTGTCCTTGCTTTCCTGCCACGTTTCCGCGACGCGGGAGAGCAGGAAGATCTCGTAGTCCATGGAGAGCCCGAAGACGATGGCGAACATCATCATCGGCACGTAGGACTCGATGGGCACTGGTTCGGTGAGCCCGAGGATCTTGTCGCCCCATCCCCACTGGAAGGCCGCGACCAGGACGCCGTAGGACGCGCCGGTGGTCAGGAGGTTGAGCAGGACGGCCTTGAGGGGGATGAGCAGGCTGCGGAAGACGGTCATGAGCAGCAGGAAGGCGGCGGCCAGGACGATGCCGATGATGATCGGCAGCCGCGCGGTGACCAGGTCGCGGAAGTCGAGCTGGCCGGCGGTGCTGCCGGTCAGGTACGCCTTGGCGCCGGTGCCCCTGACCGCCATGGGCAGGGTGCGGCCGGTGAGTTCGGTGTAGAGGCCGCTGGTCAGGGCGTCCTGCGGCCCGCTGGACGGTGTGAGCGTGCCGACGAGCACGCGGCTGTCCCGGCTCGGCCGCAGCGGGGTGACGTGGGCCACGCCACTGGTCTTCCGCAACGCGTCGGAGACGTCCGTTGCGACCTCGGCGCTGGACCCGCTCGCGTGCTGGACGTCGACCACGACGACCATGGGCCCGTTGGCGCCAGGGCCGAAGCCGGGTCCTGGGGCGTCGGCGATCCAGTGGTAGGCGTCGCGGGTGGTGCTGCCGGCCGGGTCGGCGCCGTCGTCCACGTGACCGAGGCGCATGGAGAACAGTGGGACGGCGCAGACGGCGAGCAGGACCACACCGGCGGTCAGGAAACGCCAGGGGTGGCGGGAGACGAGGGCGGCGTAGCGGTGCCAGCCGTCGTGGTCGCCGCCGGTCTCCGCGGTGGGGCGGCGCACGTGGAGCCGGTCGATGCGGCGGCCGACGAGACCGAGGGCGGCCGGCACGAGAGTGAGCGCCGCGGTCGCGGTGACGAGGACCGCGACGGTGGCCGCCAGGCCGAGCTTGCCGATCAGGCTGAGCCCGCAGGCGTACAGGCTGAGCAGGGCGATCGCGACGGTGACGGCGGCGACCAGGACGGCGTGTCCGCTGGTCGCGGCTGTTCGTCCCGCGGCCTGTTCCGGGTCGTGTCCGTCCATGAGGTCCTGGCGGAAGCGTGTGGTCAGGAAGAGCGCGTAGTCGATTCCGACACCCAGGCCCATCATGATGGCCAAGGTGGGTGCGGACGTGGCGAAGGTGACGCTGCCGGCGACAATGCCGACCACGCCCATCCCGACGCCCACACTGACCAGTGCCGTGACCAGCGGCATCACAGCGGCGGCGACGCTTCCGAAGGCGAGCAGGAGCACGACCAGGGCCGCGGCGACCCCCGCCCCTTCGCTGACGGCGTCCTTCTGCGGGGTGCGCACGATGCTGTCGAGGTCGCCGCCGTAGGCGACCTGGACGCCGTCGGCCTCGGCGGGCGCGGTGGCTTCGTCGAGCGTGCCCTTGTAGCCGTGCCCGAGGTCCTTGATCTGCTGGTCGAAGGAGACCGTGGTGTATGCCGTGCGTCCGTCACTGCTGGTCACGGGTGACGAGGCGGCGGTGACATGGGGCATCTTCGCCAGGCGGCTGACGGAGTCCGCCATGCCGCTGCCATGGCCGGAGACGGTGCCGGAGCCGACATGGAAGACGACCCGGCCGCTGGGATCGCCGGCCGTCGGGTCGGACGCCTTGAGCAGATCGGCCCCGCGGGCCGACTGGGTGCCGGGAAGGCTCACCTGGTCGCTGTACACGGCCCCGACCACGTTTCGCCCGGCCAGGCCGGCCAGCAGCACGACGAGCCACGAAGCAACGACCCACACGGGGTGCCGGGCACAGAACGCCCCGAGCCGTCCCAGCAGTGGCAGGGGAGCGGGCGGTTTCGTCGCGGTCGACGTCACCTCGGATGTCGGGGTTTCCGACTCGGTGGATGACACGGCACCTCCAGGAAGGGTCTCTCGTACGCTCCGCACCCTAGCCAGAAAATGTCACATCTGACAATTGACACAAGTGACATTCTGGCTGAAGGTGGTTGGGCACGCCACCGGCACCCGACCCCGGATCGGAACTCCATCACTGTGAACAATCGTGGGATCGCCCTCGTCTCCGCCGTCTCCGCCGCTGTGATCGCCGGCGCCGCCGGTGCGACCGACCTCGTCGTCGAACACGTCGCCGAGCAGCGCGTCGTCAAAGCCGCGACCTGCAAGCTGAAGCCCACGGGTTCGGTGAGCGCCGACCTGGAGGGCTCCTTCGCCGGCTTCCACGCGCTGACCGGCGATCTCGGGACCGTCCGGGTGGATGCCGACGGCGTCAAGCGCCAGGGCGCCTCGGTGGACGTGCGGGCGGTTCTGAAGGACGTCACCAGGCAAGGCGGCACGGGCGGGGGAAGCGCCGCCGTCACCGTGCCCTACAGCGAGTTGCAGAAGCGCCTCGCCTCCGGAAGCGGCGCCGGGAGCGCGGGACTGGGCGGAATGACGGTCGGTTCGGACGGCTCCGCGCTCACCCTCACCGGGAGCGCGGGCCAACTGGGTCTCCCCGTCACGGTGGAGACCTCGCTCACCACCGCCGCGAACAGTCTCACCATCACCCCGACGAGCGTGGGGGTCCTGGGCCGCGACATTCCGGTGGGCCAGTTGGGCAGCGCGCCGATGGCCGCCGGCCTGGCGGACAAGCTGAAGCCGCGCACGGTCAAGCTGGACCGGCTTGCAGCCGGCGCGGTGCTCACCTCCGCGTCGGCAGGCACGCGGGGCCTGGTGCTGCACCTGTCCCTCGGCCCCGGCGCGGGGGCCGCCAAGAGCTCCGGCTGCTCGATGTAGCCGGCCCGTGGGCGCGATGGGGCCGGTGGCGTCCCGCTACCGGTTCCGCAGGCGTTGCGTCAGCCGGGCCAGCAGGGGGAGCGCGGCTGAGAGCGTGGCGCGCTCCTCGGGGACTTCGTGCCCGACGCCCCCGTGGGGACCCTGCTGCTCCCGACCAGCGGACCGTGGACCAAGCTCGGCGAGGCCGCCGACTACGTCCGCGCGGTCAAGCCCGAGCAGATCGTCCAGATCCACGAACTGATGCTCAGCGACCTCGGGCAGCACTCCGTCGCCAACCTGCTGGGTGAGAACGGACTGACCGGCATCGCCGTCCGGCGTCCCGCCCCCGGCACAGCCCTCCAGCTCTGAGCACCCTTCCCGCTCTGAGCACCCTTCCCGACTCCCGAAGAAGGAGCGCCATGCGCTTCGCGACCATCCGCACCGGCGACACCCGCACCGCCGCCCGGATCGAGGGCGACCGCGCCGTGCTGGTCGACGCCACCGACGCCGTCGACGCCTACCTGCGCCGAGACCGCCTGCGGGACATCGGCGAGACGGACGCCCGGACCGCCCCCTACGACTGCGTCTCGCCCGCTCCGGCGCACATCCTGTGCATCGGGCTCAACTACCGCGCCCACATCGAGGAACTGGGACGTCCGATGCCCGAGTACCCGACGTTCTTCGCCAAGTTCGCCTCCACCCTGACCGGCCCGCGGGAAACCGTCACCCTGCCCCGCGTCAGCGACCAGGTCGACGGCGAGGCCGAACTGGCGGTGGTCGTCGGACGCCGGCTCTCCCGCGCCGACGTGCGGGAGGCGGCAGACGGCATCGCCGGCTACGCCGTCGCCAACGACATGTCGATGCGCGACTGGCAGCACCGCACGACCGAGGCGCTCCAGGGCAAGGTCTTCGACCGCTCTACGCCCCTCGGGCCGCTGCTGGCCACCCCCGACGAGGTCGACGACGCCCGCGACCTCGGTGTCACCTTCACCGTCGACGGCGTCGAGTGGCAGCGCGGATACACCGGTGACCTGCTGTTCACCCCCGCCGAACTCCTCTCCTACTGCAGCACCTTCCTCACCCTCGAACCCGGCGACGTCGTCCTGACCGGCACACCGGGAAGGACGACCGCGGCCGGCGCCACCCTCGAACCCGGCCGGCGGCTTGTCACCGCGATCGAGGGACTGGGCGAAGCGGTCAACCCCACCGCCGCAGACCCGCTGCCCGACACGAGGCCCGCCTGGACGGAGCGGACACCGGCCCGGTGGACACCACCCATCCGGACCTGACGACGGCCCACCCCGTACGGTGGCCCTCTGCCCCTCGGGGCCCGCGCCCACCGCTCCTTCCGGCCACCGCGCCCTCGGGCGATGCACAGCGAGGATGACCATGCCCGTACCGTTCGACAGCGAACTGCGCACCCTCTCCACCGCCCTCAGGGACGAGATGGGGGTGATGAGCCTCGACCGCCTCGCGGACGTCCGCGCGGAGGACGCCGCCGAGGTCCCGGACCTCGACGAGTTGCGGCGCGGCGGCCGGTTCGCCGTCGGCGAGCGCTCGGTCCCGGGGCCGGCCGGCAACCCCGAGGTCGCGCTGCTCATCTGCGAGCCCGCCGGCGCGGCCGGACCGCGGCCGGTGATCTACTACACGCACGGCGGCGGAATGTTCAGCGGCGACCACCGCCTCGGCCTCGACCCGATGCTCGACATGGCCGAGCAGTTCGGCGCCGTGCTCGTCTCGGTCGGTTACCGCCTCGCCCCCGAGCATCCGCACCCCGCTCCGATCGACGACGTCTACGCGGGGCTGTTGTGGACCGCCGCTCACGCGGTCGAACTCGGCCTCGACCCGGCACGGATCGTCATCGTCGGCGCGAGCGCCGGCGGCGGCCTCACCGCCGCGCTCGCGCTGACCGTACGCGACAAGGGCGGCCCCCGGCCGCTGGGGCAGCTGCTGATGTGCCCGATGCTCGACGACCGCGGCGAGAGCGCCTCGATGCGGCAGATGGACGGCCACGACTTCTGGGACCGCGGCTGGAACGGATTCGGCTGGAGCGCCCTGCTCGGCTCCGCCCGGGGTGGCCCGGACGTGCCGGCCTACGCCGCTCCCGCGCGCGCCACCGACCTGTCGGGGCTGCCTCCCGCCCACATCGAGGTGGGCTCCGCCGAGTCCCTCCGCGACGAAGCCGTCGACTACGCCTACCGCATCTGGCGGGCCGGCGGTGAAGCCGAACTGCACGTGTGGTCGGGAGGCTTCCACGTCTTCGAGGTGATCGTCCCCGACGCCCGGATCAGCGTCGCGGCCCGCCAGGCCCGCCACTCCTTCCTCGACCGCCTTCTCGCCGGCCGGCCGTAGGAGGAGGGGGCGGGCAGGGTGCGGCGGGGCCCTCGGCGAAGGGGATCAGATGTCGCGGAAGATCTCGATCTGCGCGCCGATCGTGTTGAGTCGTTCCGCCAGGTCCTCGTAACCCCGGTTGATGACATAGACGTTGCGCAGCACCGACGTGCCCTCGGCGGCCATCATCGCCAGCAGCACCACCACCGCGGGGCGCAGCGCGGGCGGGCACATCATCTCCGCGGCGCGCCACCGGGTCGGGCCCTCGACCAGCACCCGGTGCGGGTCGAGCAGTTTGACCTGGGCGCCCAGCCGGGTCAGCTCGGTGAGGTAGATCGCGCGGTTGTCGTAGACCCAGTCGTGGATGAGCGTGGAGCCCTGGGCGGTCGCCGCGATGGCCGCGAAGAAGGGCACGTTGTCGATGTTGAGCCCGGGGAAGGGCATCGGGTGGATCTTGTCGATCGGCGAACTCAGCTTCGACGGGCGGACGGTGAGGTCCACCAGCCGGGTGCGGCCGTTGTCCGCGCGGTACTCGGGGGTGAGTTCGTGGTCGAGCCCCATCTCGTCCAGGACGGCGAGCTCGATCTCCATGAACTCGATCGGCACCCGGCGGATGGTCAGTTCGGACTCGGTCACCACCGCGGCGGCCAGCAGGCTCATCGCCTCGACCGGGTCCTCCGAGGGGGCGTAGTCCACGTCGCGGTCGATCTCGGCGACGCCGTGCACGGTGAGGGTGGTGGTGCCGATGCCCTCCACCTTCACACCGAGTTCCTCCAGGAAGAAGCACAGGTCCTGGACCATGTAGTTGGAGCTGGCGTTGCGGATGACGGTCGCGCCGTCGTAACGGGCGGCGGCCAGCAGCGCGTTCTCGGTCACGGTGTCGCCGCGCTCGGTCAGCACGATCGCCCGCTTCGGGGCGATGCCGCGCTCCACCTCCGCGTGGTAGAAGCCGTCGGTGGCGGTGATGTCCAGGCCGAAGTGGCGCAGCGCGTTCATGTGCGGCTGCACGGTGCGGGTGCCCAGGTCGCAGCCGCCCGCGTACGGGATGCGGAAGCGGTCGGTGCGGTGCAGCAGCGGGCCGAGGAACATGATGACGCTGCGGGTGCGGCGGGCGGCGTCGGTGTCCATCGAGGCCAGGTCCAGCTCGGCCGGCGGTACGACCTCCAGGTCGTTGCCGTCGTTGATCCAGCGGGTGCGCACCCCGATGCTGCCCAGCACCTCCAGGATGCGGTAGACCTCCTCGATCCGCGCCACCCGGCGCAGCGTGGTGCGGCCCGCGTTCAGCAGTGTGGCGCACAGCAGCGCGACGCACGCGTTCTTGCTCGTCTTGACGTCTATGGCGCCGGACAGCCGCCGCCCCCCGACCACTCTCAGGTGCATCGGCCCGGCGTAGCCCAGTGCCACGATCTCGCTGTCCAGCGCTTCGCCGATTCTGGCGATCATCTCAAGGCTGATGTTCTGGTTGCCACGTTCGATCCGGTTGACGGCGCTCTGGCTGGTGCCGAGCGCCTCCGCGAGTTGCGCCTGTGTCCAGCCGCGATGTTGCCGGGCGTCTCGGATGAGCCGGCCGATGCGTGCCAGGTAGTCGTCGGTCATATCAACGACCTTATCTCATATGTGAGATAGCGTCGCATCGGTTGGGCCGTCCGTGGGCGGGTCGCCGTCTTCACCGTAACGCCGCAGGGGCCGCCTGCCATCCGGGGCGCGGCCAGGCGGTGGACACTCACCCGCGCGGACCTGGGCCGCCGCCCGGCGGCCGGGGGCGTCCACCCGCACAGACGGCGCCCGTCCGGTCCTGGTTCCCCGGGTGCCGGCGCATCACCCGGCGGGCCGGGGGTACCCGATTGCGGCAGGTGTACTAGAGTTATCTCGACATCGAGATATCTGCCGAGGCGTGCCGTCAGGACGCCAGCAATGCGGTGGTACGCGCGAGAACATGCATGAAGGAGACTGTCGTGTCGGCGAACAGCTTCGACGCCCGCAGCACCCTGCAGGTGGGCGACGAATCGTATGAGATCTTCCGGCTGGACAAGGTCGAGGGTTCGGCCCGGCTGCCGTACAGCCTGAAGGTCCTGCTGGAGAACCTGCTGCGTACCGAGGACGGCGCGAACATCACCGCCGACCACATCCGGGCGGTCGGCGGCTGGGACTCGCAGGCCCAGCCCAGCCAGGAGATCCAGTTCACCCCGGCCCGTGTGATCATGCAGGACTTCACCGGCGTGCCGTGCGTGGTGGACCTGGCGACCATGCGCGAGGCGGTCAAGGAGCTGGGCGGCGACCCGGCGAAGATCAACCCGCTCGCCCCCGCCGAGCTCGTCATCGACCACTCGGTGATCGCCGACCGCTTCGGCACGCCGGAGTCCTTCACGCAGAACGTCGAGCTGGAGTACGGCCGCAACAAGGAGCGCTACCAGTTCCTGCGCTGGGGCCAGACCGCCTTCGACGAGTTCAAGGTGGTCCCGCCCGGCACCGGCATCGTGCACCAGGTGAACATCGAGCACCTGGCCCGCACCGTCATGGTCCGCGGCGGCCAGGCCTACCCCGACACCCTCGTCGGCACCGACTCCCACACCACCATGGTCAACGGCCTGGGCGTGCTCGGCTGGGGCGTCGGCGGCATCGAGGCCGAGGCCGCGATGCTCGGCCAGCCGGTCTCCATGCTGATCCCGCGGGTGGTCGGCTTCAAGCTCACCGGCGAGCTGCCGGCCGGCACCACCGCCACCGACCTGGTGCTGACCATCACCGAGATGCTGCGCAAGCACGGCGTCGTCGGCAAGTTCGTCGAGTTCTACGGCGAGGGCGTCGGCGCCACCTCGCTGGCCAACCGCGCCACCATCGGCAACATGTCCCCGGAGTTCGGCTCCACCGCGGCGATCTTCCCGATCGACGCCGAGACGCTCAGCTACCTCAAGCTCACCGGCCGCTCGGCCCAGCAGGTCGCGCTGGTCGAGGCGTACGCCAAGGAGCAGGGCCTGTGGCTGGACCCGGCCGCCGAGCCGGACTACTCCGAGAAGCTGGAGCTGGACCTGTCCACGGTGGTGCCGTCCATCGCCGGGCCCAAGCGCCCGCAGGACCGCATCGTGCTCGCCCAGGCCGCGCAGCAGTTCGCCCGCGACGTGCGCAACTACGTCACCGACGACGAGGAGGCGGGCAAGGAGTCCTTCCCGGCCTCGGACTCCCCGGCCACCCACAACGGGGTGCCCAGCAAGCCGACCCTGGTGACCACCCCCGACGGCGGCACCTACGAGATCGACCACGGCGCCGTCACCGTCGCCGCGATCACCTCCTGCACCAACACCTCCAACCCCTACGTGATGGTGGCCGCCGCCCTGGTGGCGAAGAAGGCCGTCGAGAAGGGCCTGACCCGCAAGCCGTGGGTGAAGACCACCCTCGCCCCGGGCTCGAAGGTCGTCACCGACTACTTCGACAAGGCGCACCTGACCCCGTACCTGGACAAGCTCGGCTTCAACCTGGTCGGCTACGGCTGCACCACCTGCATCGGCAACTCCGGCCCGCTGCCGGAGGAGGTCTCCAAGGCGGTCAACGAGGCCGACCTCGCGGTGGCCGCGGTGCTCTCCGGCAACCGCAACTTCGAGGGCCGGATCAACCCCGACGTCAAGATGAACTACCTCGCCTCGCCGCCGCTGGTCGTCGCGTACGCCATCGCCGGCTCGATGAAGGTGGACATCACCAAGGACGCGCTCGGCACCGACACTGAGGGCAAGCCGGTCCACCTCGCGGACATCTGGCCGACCGAGGCCGAGGTCAACGACGTGGTCGCCTCCGCGATCGGCCAGGACATGTTCACCGAGTCCTACCAGGACGTCTTCGCCGGCGACGCGCAGTGGCAGGCGCTGCCGATCCCCACCGGCAACACCTTCGAGTGGGACCCGCAGTCCACCTATGTGCGCAAGCCCCCGTACTTCGAGGGCATGGGCACCGACCCGGAGCCGGTCACCGACATCTCCGGCGCCCGGGTGCTCGCCAAGCTCGGCGACTCCGTCACCACCGACCACATCTCGCCGGCCGGTGCCATCAAGGCCGACACCCCGGCCGGCCAGTACCTCACCGAGCACGGCGTGCAGCGCCGCGACTTCAACAGCTACGGCTCGCGCCGCGGCAACCACGAGGTCATGATCCGCGGCACCTTCGCCAACATCCGCCTGCGCAACCAGATCGCGCCGGGCACCGAGGGCGGCTTCACCCGCGACTTCACCCAGGAGGGCGGCCCGGTCGCCTTCATCTACGACGCTTCGCGCAACTACATCGCGCAGGGCACCCCGCTGGTGGTGCTGGCCGGCAAGGAGTACGGCTCCGGCTCCTCCCGCGACTGGGCCGCCAAGGGCACCGCGCTGCTGGGCGTCAAGGCCGTCGTCGCCGAGTCCTACGAGCGCATCCACCGCTCCAACCTGATCGGCATGGGCGTGCTGCCGCTGCAGTACCCCGAGGGTGAGACCGCGCTGAGCCTGGGCCTGACCGGCGAGGAGACCTTCAGCATCAGCGGGGTCACCGCGCTCAACGACGGCAGCACGCCGCGCACCGTGAAGGTCAGCACCGACACCGGCGTCGAGTTCGACGCGGTGGTGCGGATCGACACCCCCGGAGAGGCCGACTACTACCGCAACGGCGGCATCATGCAGTACGTGCTGCGCTCGCTGCTGCGCAAGTAGCCCCGGTGACCTCGGCGTAACCCCGCCGAAGCACCGCTGTCGGCCGTACGGGCCGCACCCCTGTCACCCGGGGGTGCGGCCCGTACGTGTTGCTGCGGCAGGTCTCCCCGCCCCGGTGCCCTCCGGCCGGTTCACTACTTGAACACACCGGACCGGGAGGGGCGTTACGACTGAATACAAAGCCGACCGGAGCTTTCGGGCGGACGAACGTCCCACGTTTCGGACAGGTCTCAACTCGGGAAAGCTTGGCGGCCAAACTTTCTTTCGATCTTGCCCTGTCCGAGCCGAGTGGACTATACCTGTCGGCGTCCGGGAACCCGCTGAGCGCGGGACCGCGCGGGGGCGCCGACAGGGCGGCCAAGGCAGCCGTCGGCTATCGTTCCTCGCCTCACTGGATGCACCGCATCACTCACGCTTCAACTGTTCGCGGTCGTCGGCGGCTTCCGCTGCACCGCATGAGTCCTGGAAGAAGGCTGAGGACTTGAGCATGGGCTCCGAGATCAACCGCCGTGATGCCATCAAGCGGGCCATGGCCATCGGCGTGGTGGCCGTCCCGTCCGCCTCGCTGCTGTCGGCCTGCGCCTCCAGCGGCGGCGGCAGCGACAAGCCGAAGTCCGAACCCACCGGTGCCAAGACGGCGAACAACCCGCTCGGGGTGAAGAAGGGTGCCCCGCTGGAGGCGTTCATCTTCAAGGGCGGCTTCGGCGACTCGTACGTGAAGGCCGCCGAGGCGGTCTACAACTCCGAGTACGGCATCACGGTCAAGCACACCGGCACCCAGGGCCTCGGCCCCAAGCTCCAGCCGCGCTTCGCCAGCGACACGCCGCCGGACGTCATGGACAACTCCGGCGCCGACAACCTCGACACCGCGGCCCTGGCCAAGGAGAACAAGCTCCAGGACCTGACCGCGCTGCTCGACGCGCCGACCGTCGACGACCCGAGCAAGAAGGTCCGCGACGTCCTGATCGCCGGCACCGTCGAGCAGGGCCAGTTCGGCACCCAGGCGATGTACGCGTTCAACTACGCCTTCACCGTCTACGGCGGCTGGTACTCCAACAAGCTCTTCCAGGACAAGGGCTGGGAGTACCCGCAGACCTTCGACCAGGCGCTCGCCCTGGGCGCCAAGGCGAAGAAGGAGAACATCTCCCTCTTCACCTACCCGGGCAAGTACCCCTACTACGTCCACTTCGACCTGCTCGCCCAGATCGGCAAGATCGGCGGCAAGGACGTCCTCAACGCCATCGACGACCTCGAGGACGGCGCCTGGCAGGTGGACGCGGTCAAGCAGGTCATCGGCTACTACGAGGAAGTGGCCGCGAAGAAGTACTTCATGCCCGGCTCCGAGGGCATGACCCACATCCAGATGCAGACCGCCTGGACCAAGGGCAAGGCCGCCATCGTGGCGGACGGCTCGTGGGTGGAGAACGAGGCCGCCCCGACCATGCCCAAGGACTTCGACCTGGCGGTCGGCCCGCTGGTCGGCGCCGGCTCCTCCGACAAGCTGCCCTTCGGCACCGTCTACGCCGCGGCCGGCGAGCCGTACATCGTCGCGGCCGACGGCAAGAACCCGATCGGCGGCATGGAGCTGCTGCGCATCATGATCAGCAAGAAGGAGACGGACAACTTCACCAACACCACCAAGTCGCTGACCTGCATCAGCGGTGCCGCGGAGGGCCTGACCCTCACCCCCGGCCTGGCCTCGGCGTCCAAGGCGCTGACGGCGGCGGGCACCAATGTGCTGAACTCGCGGCTCCAGGACTGGTACGTCAAGCTCAACCAGGAGACCCTGGGCAACCTGACCCTCCAGCTCCTGACCGGAAAGATCGACGCCAAGAAGTGGATCGAGGGCGCGCAGAAGGCCGCCGACGCGACCAAGGCGGACTCGTCCGTGCCCAAGTTCAAGCACGTGTGACCCGAACCTTCCCTGACGGCTGAGACGAGAGCGACCGGCACCATGCGACACGGCAAGTACCGGTTCATCATCGGGTTTCTGGCAGTACCTGTGGCGTTGTACGCGGTCCTCGTGATCTCGCCCTTCATCCAGGACTTCCAGATCTCCTTGACGGACTGGAGCGGGTTGACCCCCGAGAAGCACTACATCGGGCTGGACAACTACCAGAAGATCATCCACAACAACCTCTTCTGGAAGGCACTGTGGCACAACGTCCTGATGCTGCTGATCGTGCCGATCGTGACGCTGGGACTGGGACTGTTCTTCGCCTTCATGCTCAATGTCGGCGGCCGGCGCAAGGGCAGCGCGTCGGTCGCCGGCGTTCGGGGCGCGGGTTTCTACAAGATCGTCTACTTCTTCCCGCAGGTGCTGTCGGTCACCGTGGTCGCGGTGCTGTGGGAGCAGATCTACAACCCCGACCCGGACAGCGGCCTGCTCAACGCGCTGCTGCACCACGTCCACCTCGACTCGCTCCAGCAGTCCTGGCTGGGTAACCCGAGCATCGCGCTCGCCTGCATCATGGCGGTGATGGTGTGGTCCAACGTCGGCTTCTACGTGGTGCTCTTCTCCGCCGGCATGGCCTCGATCCCCGCGGAGATCTACGAGGCGGCGCTGCTGGACGGCGCCAACCGGATCACCACCTTCTTCCGGGTCACCCTGCCGCTGCTGCGGGACACGGTGGCCACCGGCTGGGTGTACATGGGCATCATCGCCATGGACGGTTTCGCCCTGGTGCAGCTGATGTCGGTCAACAACGGCGGGCCGAACGAGAGCACGGACGTGGTGCCGCTGCTGCTGTACAAGACGGCCTTCCGCGACAACAGCCAGTACGGCATGGCAGCCGCGATCGGTGTCGCGATGCTGATCGTGACGCTGCTGTTCGCCGTTCTGACGCTGCGGCTCTCGCGCCGCGAGCGCATCGAGTTCTAGGGGTGCCGCGATGACCACTGAGACCTACGAAGACGCGCCCGGACCGGCGGACAAGGCTCCCCAGGCGTTCCCCAAGCCCGCGCCGGACGCGGCCGCCCGACACCGCTGGCGCGGCGAGGGCGTGGTGCTGAACGTCTTCAGCCACGGCTTCCTCATCGTCTGGGCGCTGATGGTGGCGGTACCGCTGCTGTGGGCGGTGTGGAGCTCCTTCAAGACCTCCGGCGACATCCTGTCGCACCCCTGGTCGCTGCCGTGGCCCCTGCACGGCGGCAGCTGGACGCGCGCCTGGACCAAGGCGCACATGGGCCGCTACTTCATCAACACGGTGATCGTGGTGGGCTTCTCGACCGTCGGCACGATGCTCTTCGGCTCGATGGCCGCCTACGTGCTGGCCCGGTTCGAGTTCTTCGGCAACCGCTTCATCTACTTCCTGTTCGTCGGCGGCATGGCCTTCCCGGTCGTCATGGTGCTGGTGCCGCTGTTCTTCGTCACGAAGAACCTGGGCATCCTCAACACGCTGCCCGGCCTGATCCTGGTGTACATCGCCTACTCGCTGCCGTTCACCGTCTTCTTCATGACGTCCTTCTTCCGGACACTGCCGACGTCCGTGGCCGAGGCCGCGCTCGTCGACGGGGCGAGCCACACCCGCACGTTCTTCCAGATCATGGTGCCGATGGCCAAGCCGGGCATCATCAGCATCGGGATCTTCAACGTGCTCGGGCAGTGGAACCAGTACCTGCTGCCGCTGGTGCTCAACCAGGGCAACACCGACAAGTGGGTGCTGACCCAGGGGCTCGCCGACCTGGCGGTGCAGCAGGGATACAAGGGCGACTGGTCGGGTCTGTTCGCGGGGCTGTCGATCGCGATGCTGCCGGTGCTGGCGGTCTACGTCGTCTTCCAGCGGCAGGTGCAGGCCGGGCTCACCGCGGGCGCGGTGAAATAGGCCCGCCGCCCGGCCGAGAGGGCCCCGTACGCTGTCCCCAGCGGCTCCGCGAGCATGCGGAGCCGCTGGTCGGCGTCGGGGGTGGATCGCGTAACGGTGTGGTTCTCCCCCCTTGACGGGACATCACCCCTAACCCTCAACTTAGAGTTCACATGTTGTAGACGACGGGGTCTCACTGGTGTGGCAGCTCTGGCGCCGGTACCCGGGCCCCGTCCCGTGCGGGCAGCCGGAGGCGCTCCGGCCGCCGGGCAGGAGTGGATGTCGTGGATACTCCGGGATCGCAGTCGTCGCTGCACCGGGCCAACCTGGAGCGCGTGGTGCGGGCCGTCCGGCTCGCCGGTTCGCTCACCCAGGCGGAGATCGCGCGTACGACCGGCCTGTCGGCGGCCACGGTGTCCAACATCGTCCGCGAGCTGAAGGACAGCGGGACGGTGCAGGTCACGCCGACCTCCTCGGGCGGTCGGCGGGCGCGCAGCGTGGCGCTGTCGGGCGACGCGGGCATCGTGGTGGGGGTCGATTTCGGCCACTCCCACCTGCGGGTCGCGGTCGGCAACCTCGCCCACCAGGTGCTCGCCGAGCAGTCCGAGCCGATCGACGTGGACGCCTCGGCGTCCGAGGGCTTCGACCGGGCCGAACAGCTGGTCGGACGGCTGGTGGAGTCCACCGGGATCGACCGCGACAAGGTGCTCGGGGTGGGCCTGGGCGTGCCCGGCCCGATCGACATGGAGACCGGCCTGCTGGGCTCCACCGCGATCCTGCCGGGCTGGAGCGGGATCAACCCGCGGCAGGAGCTGATCGACCGGCTCGGCGTCCCGGTGCAGGTGGACAACGACGCCAACCTCGGCGCGCTGGGCGAGCTGGTGTGGGGCAGCGGCCGCGGGGTGCGGGACCTGGCGTACATCAAGGTCGCCAGCGGCGTCGGCGCCGGGCTGGTGGTGGATGGCCGGATCTACCGGGGCCCGGGCGGCACCGCGGGGGAGATCGGGCACATCACGCTGGACGAGTCGGGCCCGGTGTGCCGCTGCGGCAACCGCGGCTGCCTGGAGACCTTCACCGCGGCCCGCTACGTGCTGGAGCTGCTGCGCGGCAGCCACGGCGAGCACCTGACCATCCCGAAGATGGTGCAGCTGGGGCGGGAGGGGGACCCGGGGTGCCGGCGGGTGATCGGCGACGTCGGGCGGCACATAGGCATGGGGGTGGCCAGCCTGTGCAACCTGCTCAACCCGAGTAGGGTCGTGCTGGGCGGGGACCTGGCCGAGGCGGGGGAGCTGGTGCTCGGCCCGATCCGGGAGTCGGTGTCGCGCTACGCCATCCCCAGCGCCGCGCAGCGGCTGTCGGTGATGCCGGGGGCGCTCGGCGCGCGGGCGGAGGTGCTGGGGGCGCTGGCCCTGGTGCTGAGCGAGATGGGTGACTCCACGCTCCTGGACGGGAACGCAGCGGTGGATTCCCCCGCGTTCTCGGCATAACGCAGCGTTCACACTGCTAACGAAACGCGCCGTTGCCATCTCGTTAAGTGTTTACTTCTTGACGACACGTGTCAGCGAGAGTTGACTCACCTGCACCTCGGCCGCAGTGTTGCGGCCCTGTCAGGGAGGCACCTCAGATGAACGCAATGACGCGTCGAATCGTCATCGGCACGGCGGCTGTGTCGATGGCGCTCACCATGGCCGCTTGCGGCAAGGCGGGCGGCAGCAGCAGCTCGGACAAGAGCAAGGACAAGTCGATCGGCCTGCTCCTGCCGGAGAACGCCACCACCCGGTACGAGCAGTTCGACAAGCCCCTGATCGAGAAGAAGATCAAGGAGCTGTGCTCGGACTGCACCATCAGCTATGACAACGCTGCCGGAGACCCGCAGAAGCAGGCCCAGCAGGTCAACACGATGATCACCAAGGGTGTCAAGGTCCTCATCGTGGACCCGGAGGACTCGGTCGGCATCAAGTCCTCGATCCAGGCCGCGGTCAACAAGGGCATCAAGGTCGTCGCCTACGACCGCCTCGCCGAGGGCCCGGTCTCGGCCTACGTCTCGTACGACAACGAGAAGATCGGTGAGGAGCAGGGCCAGGCCCTGCTCGACGCGATGGGCGCCGACGCCAAGCCGACCTCGAAGATCGTCATGATCGACGGTGACCCGGCCGACCCGAACGCCGCCATGTTCAAGGCCGGCGCGCACAAGATCCTCGACGGCAAGGTGAACATCGCCTACGAGCAGTCCGGTCTGTGGAAGGACACCACGGCCAACCAGAAGATGACTGCGGCGATCACCCAGCTCGGCGCGAAGAACATCAAGGGCGTCTACTCCGCCAACGACGGCATGGCCGGCGGTATCGCCACCGCCCTGAAGGGCGCGGGCATCAACCCGCCGCTCACCGGCCAGGACGCGGAGCTCCCCGGTGTGCAGCGCATCCTCGCCGGCACCCAGAGCGCCACGATCTACAAGCCGTACAAGCCTGAGGCCGACGCCACCGCCGAGATCGCGGTGAACCTCCTCGAGGGCAAGAGCATCACCAGCATCGCCACCACGACGTCCAAGAGCGCGTCCGGCCAGACCGTGCCGTCGCTGCTGATCGGCGCCACCGCGGTGACCAAGGCCAACCTCAAGGACACGGTGGTCAAGGACGGTCTGTACCCGACCTCCCAGATCTGCACCACCCAGTTCGCGGCAGCCTGCAAGGCGGCCGGCATCGAGTAGAGCCACCGCCTCCCGGTGAAGCCTGTCCGGTGCCCCGCACCCACCAAAACACCCCGCTGCCGGGGCGGGGCGCCGGACGGAAACACGACGGGACCAGTGGGGGAACGGGCCAACGCCCGTTCCCGTCAGGCCTTGCAATCCTGTGCTCCCCAGCACTTCCTCCGCGGGCGGTAACCCGGTCCGCGGCATCCCCGCCGGTCAGGCGGCGAAGGAGATGGTTCACGTGTCCGCTACGCCCGTGTTGGCGTTGCGCGGAGTCTCCAAGCGATTCGGTGCGGTGCAAGCCCTCACCGACGTCGAGCTGGAGGTCCACGCCGGAGAAGTGGTCGCCCTCGTGGGCGACAACGGTGCCGGCAAGTCAACTTTGGTCAAGACGATCGCAGGCGTCCACCCGATCGACGAAGGCGTCATCGAGTGGGAGGGCCGCGGCGTCAACATCGGGCGCCCGCAGGACGCCCAGCAGCTCGGTGTCGCCACCGTCTACCAGGACCTGGCGCTGTGCGACAACCTCGATGTGGTCGGCAACCTCTTCCTCGGCCGGGAGCTGCTGCGGTTCGGCAGCCTCGACGAGGTCACGATGGAGAAGCGCTCCCGCGAGCTGCTCAACACCCTCTCCATCCGCATCCCCAGCGTCCGCATCCCGATCGCGAGCCTTTCCGGCGGCCAGCGCCAGGTGGTCGCCATCGCGCGTGCGCTCATCGGTGAGCCCAAGGTCGTCATCCTCGACGAACCGACCGCCGCGCTGGGCGTCGAGCAGACCGCGCAGGTCCTCGACCTCGTCGAGCGGCTGCGCGAGCGCGGTCTCGGCGTCATCCTGATCAGCCACAACATGGCTGACGTGATGGCGGTCGCCGACACCGTCCACGTGCTGCGGCTGGGCCGGAACAACGGTTCCTTCCCGGTGAAGAGCACCACGAACGAGCAGATCATCGCCGCGATCACCGGAGCCACGGACAACGCCGTGACCCGTCGGCAGTCGCGCAACGCGGAGGCGGCCAAGTGAGCGACGAGACGACCATCGACACGTCGAAGGACGGCGACAAGCCGTCCGTCGAGGAAGTACCGCCGCCCGCGGTGGCGGCGGTCGACCCGCGCCTGCTGGTGCGCGAGCAGGGCCTGAAGGGCTACGTCACCGAGTTCCAGCGCCGCCTCAAGGGCGGCGAACTGGGCTCGCTGCCGGTCATCGTGGCGCTGATCGTCATCTGGGCGATCTTCCAGAGCAAGGACAGCCTGTTCCTCAGCTCGACCAACATGGTCAACATCAGCTACTTCGTGGCGGGCACCGGCATGCTCGCCATCGGGCTGGTGTTCGTGCTGCTGCTCGGTGAGATCGACCTGTCGGTCGCCTCGGTCAGCGGCCTGATCTCCGCGCTGTTCGCGGTGTTCACCACCACACACGGCATGAACATGTGGTTGGCGTTCCTGCTGGCGGTGCTCATCGGCATCGGTATCGGCGCCGTGCACGGCATCTTCTTCGCGAAGGTCGGCGTACCCGCCTTCGTCGTCACCCTGGCCGGCTTCCTCGGCTGGAACGGCCTGATGCTGTGGGTGCTGGGCGACACCGGCAGCCTCTCGATCGCCGACAAGGGCCCGATGCACCTGCTCGGCCAGACGTCCTTCTTCATGGACCAGGACATCGCCGGCGCCTACATCCTGGCCACCGTCGGGGTCGCCGCGCTGCTGCTCGGCTCGTTCGTCGAGCAGGGCCGCCGCCGCAAGGCCGGCGTGCCGTTCCGCCCGACCAGCGAGATCGTCGCCCGTGCGGTGCTGCTGGCGATCGTCGCCTACGTCGTGGCGTTCGTGCTCAACAAGACGGCCGGTGTGCCCAACGCCCTCGTGGTCTTCCTGGTCGCGCTGATCATCTGCGACTTCGTGCTGCGGCGGACCACCTTCGGCCGCAAGGTCTTCGCGCTCGGCGGCAGCATCGAGGCCTCCCGGCGTGCCGGTATCAACGTGGACCTGGTCCGGATCTCGGTCTTCGCCATCGCCGGCGGCTTCGCGGCCCTCGGCGGTCTGTTCCTGGCCGCCCAGACCCAGACCGCGACGCTCCAGGCGGGCAGCGGCAACACCCTGATGCTCGCCATCGCCGCGGCTGTCATCGGCGGCACCAGCCTCTTCGGCGGGCGCGGCCGGGTCTGGTCGGCCCTGCTCGGTGGCCTGGTCATCCAGTCCATCACCACCGGCCTGGACCTGCTGAACATGAACACCTCCATCCAGTACATGATCACCGGTGGCGTGCTGCTGGCGGCCGTGGTCGTGGACTCGGTGTCCCGCAGGACCCAGCGGACGTCCGGGCGCGCCTGACGCCCCGGCCGTACCCGTAACGAGGCACCCGGCGCCTTCGTGGTACGACCGGACCACAGCCCGTGACATATCTCGCACGGGTCGGCCGACGCTCCGGTATGCGGAACATTAGACTCGCGGAACGGCCAGATCGGCCCGCCGCGACGGACAAGTGCGCGCTAGGAAGAGGAGGCACGGGTGGCACTGCTGACCCGTATCAACGGACCCCGCGACCTCGACCGGCTCAACCCGCAGCAGCTGGTCGAACTGGCCGAGGAGATCAGGGACTTCCTCGTCGACGCGGTCTCGAAGACCGGCGGCCACCTCGGCCCCAACCTCGGCGTCGTCGAGCTGACCATCGCGCTGCACCGGGTCTTCCACTCGCCGGCCGACCGGGTGCTGTTCGACACCGGCCACCAGGCGTACGTGCACAAGCTGCTCACCGGCCGGCAGGACTTCGCGAAGCTCAAGAGCACCGGCGGCCTGTCCGGCTACCCCTCGCGCGCGGAGTCCGAGCACGACGTCATCGAGAACAGCCACGCCTCCACCGTGCTCGGCTGGGCCGACGGCCTGGCCAAGGCGAACGAACTGCTCGGCCGCGACGACCAGGTGGTCGCCGTGATCGGCGACGGCGCCCTGACCGGCGGCATGGCCTGGGAGGCGCTGAACAACATCGCCGCCGCCAAGCACCGCCCGCTGGTCATCGTGGTCAACGACAACGAGTGGTCCTACTCGCCGACCATCGGCGGCCTGGCCAACCACCTCGCCACCCTGCGCACCACCGACGGCTACGAGCAGTTCCTCGCCCGCACCAAGGAGGTGCTGGAGCGCACCCCGCTGATCGGCAAGCCGCTCTACGAGACGCTGCACGGCGCCAAGAAGGGCCTGAAGGACTTCGTCACCCCGCAGGGCATGTTCGAGGACCTGGGGCTGAAGTACCTCGGCCCGATCGACGGCCACGACATCGAGGCGGTGGAGTCCGCGCTCCAGCGCGCCAAGCGCTTCCGCGGCCCGGTCATCGTGCACTGCATCACCGAGAAGGGCCGCGGCTACACCCCCGCCGAGCGTGACGAGACCGACCGCTTCCACGGCATCGGCCCGATCCACCCCGACACCGGGCTGCCGGTCGCGGCCGGCGGCGCCGACTGGACCTCCGTCTTCGGCGACGAGATGCTCGAACTCGGCAAGGAGCGCGCGGACATCGTCGCCATCACCGCGGCCATGCTGCACCCGGTGGGGCTGACGAAGTTCGCCAAGGCGTTCCCCGACCGCGTCTACGACGTCGGCATCGCCGAGCAGCACGCCGCGACCTCCGCGGCGGGCCTGGCCACCGGCGGCCTGCATCCGGTCTTCGCCGTCTACGCCACCTTCCTCAACCGCGCCTTCGACCAGGTGCTGATGGATGTCGCCCTGCACAAGTGCGGGGTGACCTTCGTCCTCGACCGGGCCGGCGTCACCGGCAGCGACGGCGCCTCCCACAACGGCATGTGGGACATGTCGATCCTCCAGGTGGTGCCGGGCCTGCGGATCGCCGCCCCGCGCGACGCCGACCAGGTCCGCGCACAGCTGCGCGAGGCCGTCGAGGTCGACGACGCCCCGACCGTGGTGCGCTACTCCAAGGGCGCGGTCGGCCCCGCGGTCGCCGCGGTCGGCCGGATCGGCGGCATGGACCTGCTGCGCGCCCCCGCGGACGGCACCGACCGCCCCGACGTGCTGCTGGTCTCCGTCGGCGCGCTCGCCCCGATGTGCCTGGAGGTCGCCGCACTGCTCGACGCCCAGGGCATCACCTCCACCGTGGTGGACCCGCGCTGGGTCAAGCCGGTCGACGCCGAGCTGCCGAAGCTCGCCGCCCGGCACCGGGTGGTCGTCACCGTCGAGGACAACGGCCGGGTCGGCGGCGTCGGCTCCGCGATCGCGCAGGCGCTGCGCGACGCGGAAGTGGACGTCCCGCTGCGGGACTTCGGCATCCCGCCGCAGTTCCTCGCGCACGGCTCGCGCAAGGACGTGCTGGCCGCCATCGGCCTCACCGCGCCGGACATCGCCCGCCAGGTGACCGGGGTGGTCGCCACCATCGACGGCCGGTTCGCCGACGAGGCCGGCACCGTCGGCACCGCGGGCACCGTGGACGCCGCCGGCGAGGTCAGCCGGGACTGACGCGCGCTGACCGCCGCACGCCGCCACCGCAGCCCTGTACGGCGCCGCAGGCGCCCGCCGGCGCGTACCAGGGGGTTCACCCGCACGGGTGGACCCCCTGCGCCGTCGAGGGATGTGTAGGCGCGCCTTGACGGGTGAGGTGATCCACCGCAGTGGAGTAACCAGCACCGCACCGGGACCGGCCTGGGCGGCGCAGCGATCCGATGGAGGTGCGCCTGTGGATCTGGGCACGCGCGAGGCGACGTCGACGACGCCACGGCAAGGGGTGTTCCGTACCAAGACCATCGAGCAGTCCATCGCGGACACCGAGGACCCCGAGCACGGCCTGCGCAAGGAACTGTCGGCGCTCGACCTGATCGTCTACGGCGTCGGCGTCATCGTCGGCACCGGCATCTTCGTGGTGACCGGCGCGGTCGCCAAGCAGTACGCGGGCCCGGCCATCGCGCTGTCCTTCATCGCCTCGGCCGTCGTCTGCGGGCTGGCGGCCCTGTGCTACGCGGAGTTCGCCTCCACCGTGCCGGTCGCCGGCTCGGCCTACACCTTCAGCTACGCCTCCATCGGCGAGCTGCCGGCCTGGATCATCGGCTGGGACCTGGTGCTGGAACTTGCGCTCGGCGCGGGCGTGGTGGCCGGCGGCTGGTCCGGCTACGTCACCAACCTGCTGAACAACGTGGGCATCACCGTGCCCGACCAGCTCAGCCACAAAAGCGGCCACTACGGCTTCGACGTCCTCGCCGCCGCCCTGGTGCTGGTGCTCACCGGCATCGTGATGGCCGGCATGAAGCTGTCGGCGCGGGTCACCGGCCTGGTCGTCGCGGTGAAGGTCACCGTGGTGCTGCTGGTGATCTTCGCCGGGCTCTTCTACGTCACCGGCAGCAACTACTCGCCGTTCCTGCCGCCCTCCCAGAGCAACACCGGCGCCGGATCGACCCTGCACGCGCCGCTGGTGCAGGCGGCGTTCGGCTTCACCCCGTCGTCGTTCGGCGTGATGGGGATCTTCTCCGGCGCCGCGGTGGTCTTCTTCGCCTTCATCGGCTTCGACATCGTGGCCACCGCCGCGGAGGAGACCCGCCACCCGCAGCGGGACATGCCGCGCGGCATCTTCGGCTCGCTGGTGGTGTGCACCGTGCTGTACGTCGCGGTGTCGCTGGTGGTCACCGGGATGCAGAAGTACTCGGAGCTGGACACCAGCGCCCCCCTGGCCAGCGCGTTCAAGGCGGTCGGCGCGCCCTTCTGGTCCGGCCTGATCAGCTTCGGCGCCGCGGTCGGCCTGACGTCGGTGGTGATGATCCTGCTGCTCGGCCAGACCCGGGTGTTCTTCGCGATGAGCCGCGACGGACTGCTGCCGCGCGCCTTCTCCCGGGTCCACCCGCGCTTCGGCACGCCCTACCGCACCACCGTGCTGCTCGGGGTGGTCGTCGCCCTGATCGCCGGGTTCTTCACCGTCGGGCAGCTGGAGGAGATGGTGAACATCGGCACGCTCTTCGCGTTCGTCGTCGTCGCCGTCGGCGTGGTGGTGCTGCGCCGCACCCGCCCCGACCTGCCGCGGGCCTTCCGGGCGCCGTGGGTGCCGGTGCTGCCGGTGCTGTCGGTGTGCGCGTCGCTGTGGCTGATGATCAACCTCAGCGTGGAGACGTGGCTGCGGTTCGCCGGATGGATGGTGCTGGGCTTCGCGATCTACTTCGGCTACGGCCGCGGCCACAGCCGCCTCGCGCGCCGCGACTGACCCGCCGCGGCGGCCCGCCCCGGCCCGCCGGGGGCCGCCGCCGGGGCCCGGGCCACCCGTTTTCCGGGCCGGGCCGCGGCGGTGGTAGAAATGCGCGAGAGCAGTGCGGGACGATCGAGGTGGCGTAGGCATGACGGAGTCCAAGGGACCCGGCAAGAGCGGCGGCGCGGCGGCGCCGGCGAAGAAGAAGCGGAAGGGCCCGCTCGCCAAGATACGGCCGTACGCGGTCGGCATCATGGCGGTCGTCGTGGTCTTCGGCGGCTCCGCGCTGATCGGCGCGCACGTGCGCGCCTCCAAGGACGACAAGGTGTCGGCTCCGTCCGGCGCCGTCGGCCCCGCGGTGGTGCCGACCGGCCCGGTGGACCTGAGCAGCACCGCGAGCCCCACCCCCACCGCGAGCAGCGGCCCCAACCTCCAGGTGGCGGTGCGCCCGTCGGTCCCGGTCACCATCACCGTCTACGAGGACCTGCGCAGCCCCGACTCCAAGGCGTTCGCGCAGGAGTACCAGGACGTGCTGCGCCAGCTGCTGACCACCGGCCAGGTGCAGATCCACTACCAGCTCGTCACCGCCTCGGACCGCACCTACGGCGGCAGCAGCTCGCAGTACGCCGCCAACGCGGCCGCCTGCGCGCAGGACCAGGGCCGGTTCACCCAGTTCGTGCAGGAGGTCTGGGACCACCAGCCCGACCCGCACAGCGGCGGCCTCGGCAGCGAGAAGCTCATCAAGTCGCTGGCGCACAAGGCCAAGAAGATCAAGATGGCCAACTTCGAGCCGTGCATCGAGCAGGGTGACCACAAGGGCTGGGTGATCAAGTCCCAGGCCGACTTCGCCCACTCCGGCCTCGGCCAGGTGCCCGCGCTGGAGATCAACGACAAGCCGGTCAAGGACGTCCGCACCTCGCTCACCCCGGCCAAGCTGCGCACCATGGTCAACAAGGAGGCCAAGCGCGTGATCGCGCTCCAGGCCACCCCGACCGCCTCGCCCGCCCTCAGCTGACACCGGCTCCCCGTACGACACGACCGTGCCCGGTCGCCACCCTGGACGGGAGGCGACCGGGCACGGTCGTCATGGGGGTCTGTCAGGCCGGGACGCTCGCCACGCCCGGCGCCAGGAACGGCGAGCCGTTCACCCGCTCCGAGACGCCCTCGCGGTCCAGGTAGGGGGTGATCCCGCCGAGGTGGAAGGGCCAGCCGGCCCCGGTGATCAGGCACAGGTCGATGTCCTGCGCCTCGGCCACCACACCGTCGGCGAGCATCAGGCCGATCTCCTGCGCCACCGCGTCCAGCACCCGGGCGCGCACCTGCTCCTCGGTCAGGACGGTGTCGCCCTGCTGGAGCAGCGCCGCGACCTCCGGGTCCAGCTCCGGCGCACCGGAGTCGTAGACGTAGAAGCCGCGCTTGCCGGCCTTCACCACGGCCGCCAGGTTCGGCGAGACGGTGAAGCGGTCCGGGAAGGCGCCGTGCAGCGTCTCGGAGACGTGCAGGCCGATCGCCGGGCCGACCAGCTCCAGCAGCACCAGCGGCGACATCGGCAGCCCGAGCGGCTCGACCGCCTTCTCGGCGACGGCGACCGGCGTGCCCTCGTCGATGACGTTCTGGATCTCGCCCATGAAGCGGGTCAGGATGCGGTTGACCACGAACGCGGGCGCGTCCTTGACCAGCACCGCGGTCTTCTTCAGCTGCTTCGCCACCGCGAACGCGGTCGCCAGCGACGGGTCGTCGGTGGCCTCGGCGCGGACGATCTCCAGCAGCGGCAGCACCGCGACCGGGTTGAAGAAGTGGAAGCCGACCACCCGCTCGGGGTGCGCCAGCTTCGCGGCCATCTCCGAGACCGACAGCGAGGAGGTGTTGGTCGCCAGGATCGCGTCCGGCCGGACCACCGCCTCCAGTTCGGCGAAGACCTGCTGCTTGACGCCCATCTCCTCGAAGACGGCCTCGATCACGAAGTCCGCGTCGCCGAACGCCGCCGCCTTGTCCAGGTGGCCGGTGACCAGGGCCTTGAGCCGGTTCGCCTGGTCCTGGCCGATCCGCCCCTTGCCCAGCAGCTTGTCGACCTCGCCGTGGACGTAGCCCACGCCCTTGTCGATCCGCGCCTGGTCGATGTCGGTCAGCACCACCGGCACCTGGAGGCGGCGCGCGAAGAGCAGTGCCAGCTGGGAGGCCATCAGGCCCGCGCCGACCACGCCGACCTTGTTCACCGGGCGGGCCAGCGACTTGTCGGGGGCGCCGACCGGGCGCTTGCCGCGCTTCTGCACCAGGTTGAACGCGTAGATGCCCGACCGCAGTTCGCCGCCCATGATCAGGTCGGCGAGCGCGGCGTCCTCCGCCTCGAAGCCCTTGCGCAGGTCACCGGTCCTGGCGGCCGCGATGATGTCCAGCGCCCGGTAGGCGGCCGGGGCGGCGCCGTGCACCTTGCCGTCCGCGACGAACCGGCCCCGCGCCACCGCCTGGTCCCATGCCTCGCCGCGGTCCACCTCGGTGCGGGTCACCTCGATCTCGCCCTTGAGCACCGCAGCGGTCCAGGCCAGCGACTGCTCCAGGAAGTCCGCCGCCTCGAACAGCGCGTCGGCGATGCCCAGTTCGTACACCTGGGCGCCCCCCAGCTGGCGGTTCTGGTTGAGCGAGTTCTCGATGATGACGGTCACCGCGCGGTCGGCGCCGATCAGGTTCGGCAGCAGCGTGCAGCCGCCCCAGCCGGGCACCAGGCCGAGGAAGACCTCGGGCAGCGAGAACGCCGGCACCGACGCGGAGACCGTGCGATAGGAGCAGTGCAGGCCGATCTCGACGCCGCCGCCCATCGCGGCGCCGTTGTAGTACGCGAACGTCGGCACCGCCAGCGACTGGAACCGCTTGAGCACGTCGTGGCCGCCGCGCCCGATGGCGAGCGCGTCCTCGTGCCGGGTCAGCAGCTCCACGCCCTTGAGGTCCGCGCCGACCGCGAAGATGAACGGTTTTCCGGTGACCCCGACGCCGACGATCTCGCCGGCCGCGGCCTCCTTCTCGACCTGGTCCAGGGCCGCGTCGATATTCGCCAGCGACTGCGGGCCGAGCGTGGTCGGCTTGGTGTGGTCGAAGCCGTTGTCGAGGGTGATCAGCGCGAACCGGCCGGCGCCGGGCAGGTCCAGGTGCCGTACCTGCGCCTGCGTGACGACCTCGCCGGGGAACAGCTCGGCCGCGCCCTTCAGCAGCTCTGCGGTGGAACTCACTTGCCGCTCCCGTCGAAGTTCGGGTTCTCCCAGATGACCGTGCCGCCCATGCCGAAGCCGACGCACATGGTGGTGATGCCGTACCGCACGTGCGGCTGCTCCTCGAACTGCCGGGCGAGCTGGTTCATCAGCCGCACCCCGGAGGAGGCCAGCGGGTGGCCGAAGGCGATGGCGCCGCCGTACTGGTTGACCCGCGGGTCGTCGTCGGCGATGCCGTAGTGGTCCAGCAGGGACAGCACCTGCACGGCGAACGCCTCGTTCACCTCGAACAGGCCGATGTCCCCGATGCCCAGGCCCGCCTTGGCGAGCGCCTTCTCGGTGGCCGGGATCGGGCCGATGCCCATCACCTCGGGCTCCACGCCGGCGAAGGCGTACGACACCAGGCGCATCTTCACCGGCAGGTCCAGCTCGCGGGCCACGTCCTCGGCGGCGAGCAGCGAGGCGGTGGCGCCGTCGTTGAGCCCCGCGGCGTTGCCCGCGGTGACCCGGCCGTGCGGCCGGAAGGGCGTCTTCAGCCCGGCCAGCCGCTCCAGCGTGGTGTCCGGGCGCATCGGCTCGTCGGCGGTGGCCAGGCCCCAGCCGGTCTCGCCGACCTCGGGGTCGGTGCGGCGGATCGCGATCGGCACCAGGTCCTGCTGGATCTTCCCGTTCGCGTACGCCTTCGCGGCCTTCTCCTGGCTGCGCAGCGCGTACTCGTCGGCGCGCTGCCGGGTCAGCCGCGGGAAGCGGTCGTGCAGGTTCTCGGCGGTCATGCCCATGAACATCGCGGACTCGTCGACCAGCTTCTCGGAGACGAACCGCGGGTTGGGGTCCACACCCTCGCCCATCGGGTGCCGGCCCATGTGCTCCACGCCGCCGGCCACCACCACGTCGTACGCGCCGAAGGCGATGCCGCCGGCGGTGGTGGTCACCGCGGTCATCGCGCCCGCGCACATGCGGTCGATGGAGAAGCCGGGCACGGTGGTGGGCAGTCCGGCGAGGATGCCCGCGGTGCGGCCCAGGGTCAGGCCCTGGTCGCCGATCTGCGTGGTGGCCGCGACGGCGACCTCGTCGACCTTGGCCGGGTCGAGCGAGGGGTTGCGGCGCAGCAGCTCGCGGATGGACTTGATCACCAGGTCGTCGGCGCGGGTCTCGTGGTAGATGCCCTTCGGGCCCGCCTTGCCGAACGGGGTGCGGACGCCGTCGACGAAGACGACCTCCCTCGCGGTACGAGGCACGATGCGACCTTTCTTTTTTTCTTTGTGTTCGGCTCGCCGCCGGGCGCTTCGACCCGGTGTCGACGGTCGTCGCTCCCGCGCTCGTTCCTCGCTTGTCGCTCCTCCACTTTCGACACCGGCGCGCCCTTTGGCTCGCTCACCGGCGAGCCCGGGCGAATGGTGACCGTGCGGGTGGGCGCACTCCGAGGAGTGGACGCGTCTGACACCGTCCATGCTACTCATCGGTAACCGGTGTGCATACTCTTACCCCGGGCTGCGGCGTAGGTCACACCGAAGGGCCGCCCCGGGGAGGACGGCCCTTTGACGTTACTTGGGGTTACTCCGTGGTCGGAGGGGTGGTCGGAGGGGTGCTCGGCGGCGTGACCGGGGCGGCCGGGAGCTGGGTGGTGAGGGCCTTGGTCAGCAGGGGAGTGTTGAGGGCGACCTGCCAGGGGCGGGCGCCGAGCGCGGTCAGGGCGGCCGCGACGTTCTCCGGGGTGATCTCGGCCGGCGGGGTCCAGCAGACCCGGCGGACGGTGTCCGGGGTGACGAGGTTCTCCTGCGGGAGGTTGAGCTCCTCGGCCAGCGCCGAGACGGCCGCGCGGGCCGCGGACAGCCGGGCGGCGGCGACCGGGTCCTTGTCCGCCCAGGCGCGCGGCGGGGGCGGCCCGGTGTAGGCGGCCGTGGGCTGCGGGAGTTCGCGCTCCGGCAGGGCCCGGGCCCGGTCGACGGCCGCCTGCCACTGCTCCAGCTGCCGCCGGCCCATGCGGTGGCCGAAGCCGGGCAGCGCCGCGAGCGCGTGGACGTTGGGCGGCACCTCCAGGGCGGCGGTGACGATGGCCGCGTCGGTGAGCACCCGGCCCGGCGAGACGTCCCGCTCCCGGGCCGTGCGGTCGCGGGCCTCCCACAGCTCGCGGACGATGCCGATCTGCCGCCGGCGGCGCACCTTGTGCATGCCCGAGGTACGGCGCCAGGGGTCCACCCGGGGCGCCGGCGGCGGGGCGGCGGCGATCGCGGCGAACTCCTGGAGCGCCCAGTCCAGCTTGCCCTGGCCGCGCAGCTCCTCCTCCAGCGCGTCGCGCAGGTCGACCAGCAGCTCCACGTCGAGCGCCGCGTACCGCAGCCAGGGCTCCGGCAGCGGCCGGGTGGACCAGTCGACGGCGGAGTGGCCCTTCTCCAGGGTGAAGCCCAGCACGTTCTCCACCATGGCGCCCAGGCCGACCCGGGCGAACCCGGCCAGCCGTCCGGCCAGTTCGGTGTCGAAGAGCGTGGTCGGCCGCATGCCCAGCTCGTACAGGCAGGGCAGGTCCTGGGTGGCGGCGTGCAGCACCCACTCGGTGCCGGCCAGCACCTCGCCCAAGGCGGACAGGTCGGGACACCCGACCGGGTCGATCAGCGCGGTCCCTGCCCCGGTGCGGCGCAGCTGGACCAGGTAGGCCCGCTGCCCGTAGCGGTAGCCGGAGGCGCGCTCGGCGTCGATGGCGACCGGACCGGTGCCCGCGGCGAAGGCCGCGACGACTTCCGCGAGGGCCTCCGGGCTGGCGGTCACCGGCGGGATTCCCTCGCGCGGGTCCAGCAGCGGGACCGGCGCCGATGGTTCCTGGATTGCGGTCTCTTTGGCGTCGGTCACCTGTCAAGGGTAGCCGGGGTGGGCCGCGGTGGTGGATCTACGTCGCGGCCCGGCTGCCGATCGGTCCCTGTCATGGCCGCGGACGGGGTGCCGGGCGGTGCCGCGGCGGCGCGCGGACCCGGTCCCGCGGTGGTCGGCGGCGCCGCGGCGGAAAGTTCCGCCCGGGGCCGCCGACCGGCGCCGGCTCAGTGGATGATGCCGGTGCGCAGCGCCACCGCGACCATGCCGGCCCGGTCGCCGGTGCCCAGCTTGCGGGCGATCCGGGCCAGGTGGCTCTTCACGGTGAGCGCCGACAGGCCCATGGACACGCCGATCGCCTTGTTGGACTGGCCCTCCGCGACCAGCCGCAGCACCTCGACCTCGCGGCCGGACAGCTCGCGGTAGCCGCCCGGGTGGCCGGGCACGCCCGGCGGGCGGCGCTGCATCCGGGCCGCGGTGGCGCCCAGCGGAGCCAGGCCGGGGCGGCCGGCCAGCGCGCCGGCGGTGTTGCGGGTGCCGGTGACGACATAGCCCTTCACGCCGCCGGCCAGGGCGTTGCGCACCGCGCCGATGTCGTCGGCGGCCGACAGCGCCAGGCCGTTCGGCCAGCCGGCCGCGCGGGTCTCGGCGAGCAGGGTCAGGCCGGAGCCGTCGGGCAGGTGGACCTCGGCGACGCAGATGTCGCGCGGGTTGCCGACCCGGGGGCGGGCTTCGGCGATGGAGGAAGCCTCGATCACGTCCCGGACTCCGAGTGCCCACAGGTGTCGGGTGACAGTGGAGCGAACCCGGGGGTCGGCCACGACGACCATGGCCGTCGGCTTGCTGGGACGGTAGGCGACCAGGCTCGTGGGCTGCTCGAGAAGAACGGACACCGGGCCTCCTGTGCAAAGGGGACTGAAACGGTCACAGTCTCCTTCGGCAGCAATTGCTCCCGGCTTTAGGGAAAGATCACGATTTGTTGGAGAACAATTCCGGGCGAATCGGATGACCGGGCGAAGGCGTGCCGACGACGGGCCCGACGAGGGCCGCGCCGGGGCGCGGGGCGGGTCCGGCGGACCGTCAGGTGCGGCGCTTCGGCAGCGGCACCACGCCGCTGACCGGCCGTCCGGGCAGGTCCGGGCCGTCGGACGGCGGCAGGCCCGCACACGCGCACAGCAGGTCGCACCAGGCCACCAGGTGCGCCGCCGTGTCCGGCCCCGCCTCCGGCCGCTCGTACGGCGTCCAGGACGCGCGGATCTCGATCTGCGTGTCGTCCCGGCGGTCGGCCAGAGCGCCGAAGTAGTGCGAGGACGCCCGTGACACGGTGCCGCTCGGCTCGTGGTAGCCCGCGCCGCGGGTGGCCAGCGCGCCGGTCAGCCACGACCAGCTCACCTCCGGCAGCAGCGGGTCGCCGGCCATCTCCGGCTCCAGCTCGGCCCGCGCCAGGGTGACCACCCGGAACTCGCCGTGCCAGGCGTCGTGGCCGTCCGGCTCGTGCAGCAGCACCAGCCGGCCGTCGGCCAGCTCCTCCCCGTCGGCGAGCACCGTCGCCTCCAGCGCGAACGCGTACGAGGCGAGCCGGCGCGGCGCCGGCACCTCCTCGATCCGCACCTCGGAGCGGAGCCGGGCGGTCCGCAGACCGTCCACCGCGCGCCGGAAGGAGAAGGGAGCCTCGTCCGGCGAGTGCCCGTGAACCGCAGCCATGCCCGGAAGACTAGGCCGCCGCCCACCCGCACGCCCGCATCAACACCCCTTGTGTCACGGCGTGCTGTCGTCCCGGCGCACTTTCGCCCGGTGCCGGGGGCGGCCGCGGGGCCCGGGGCACCATGGCCAGGCGGCGCCCCGGGCGTGGGAGGATTCGGGGGTGAGTGCGCACCATCTGACCGCTGCTTCCCCGTTCATCCGCGCCTGCCGGCACGAGCCGGTGCCGCACACCCCCGTGTGGTTCATGCGCCAGGCCGGGCGGTCGCTGCCCGAGTACCTGAAGGCGCGCGAGGGCATCCCGATGCTGGAGTCCTGCACCCGGCCCGAGCTGGTCGCCGAGATCACCCTCCAGCCGGTGCGGCGGCACCGCGTGGACGCGGCGGTCTACTACAGCGACATCGTGGTGCCGCTCAAGGCGATCGGCGTCGACCTGGACATCAAGCCCGGGGTCGGCCCGGTGGTCGGCACCCCGGTCCGCACCCGCGCCGACCTCGGCGTGCTGCGCGACCTGGAGCCCGACGACGTCTCCTACGTCACCGAGGCGGTCGGCCTGCTCACCGCGGAACTCGGCGCCACCCCGCTGATCGGCTTCGCCGGGGCGCCCTTCACCCTCGCCAGCTACCTCGTGGAGGGCGGGCCCTCCCGCAACCACGAGCGCACCAAGGCGATGATGTACGGCGAGCCCGAGCTGTGGCGCGACCTGCTCGACCGGCTCGCCGACATCACCATCTCCTTCCTCAAGGTCCAGATCGAGGCCGGCGCCAGCGCGGTGCAGCTCTTCGACTCCTGGGTCGGCGCCCTCGCCCCCGCCGACTACCGGCGCTACGTCATGCCCGCCTCCACCAAGGTCTTCGACGCCGTCGCCGGGTACGGCGTGCCCCGCATCCACTTCGGGGTCGGCACCGGCGAACTGCTCGGGCTCTTCGGCGAGGCCGGGGCGGACGTCGTCGGCGTCGACTGGCGGGTGCCCCTGGACGAGGCGGCCCGCCGGGTCGGGCCCGGCAAGGCACTCCAGGGCAACCTGGACCCCTCCGTCCTGTTCGCGCCGACCTCCGCGGTCGAGGAGAAGGCCGCGGAGGTCCTCGCCGCCGCACACGCCGCCGGCACCGGCCACGTCTTCAACCTCGGCCACGGCGTGCTGCCGGCCACCGACCCCGACGCGCTCACCCGCCTCGTGGAGTACGTCCACACCGCCACCGCGCACTGACCGCCGCCCGCAACCGGCGCCACCACCCACCCCGGCGGGACAGGGCCCCCCTGGCACCTGGGAGAGTGGGGGGATGAGCGGGACGCGGGACAAGCAGGTGGTGGTGGTCGGCGGCGGGATCTCCGGGCTGACCGCGGCGCTGGAGCTGGCGAAGGGCGGGGCGCGGGTCACCCTGCTGGAAGCCGCGCAGCGCCTCGGCGGGAAGCTGCACGCGGACGAGATCGCGGGCGCGCCGGTGGACCTGGGGGCGGAGTCGCTCCTGGCCAGGCGGCCGGAGGCGGTCGAGCTGGCGCGTGAGGTGGGGCTCGGGGACGACCTCCAGCCGCCCGCCGTGGGCGGCGCGGCGCTGTGGACGCGCGGCCGGCTGCGGGCGCTGCCCAAGGGCCATGTGATGGGCGTGCCCGGCGACCTGGCGCCGCTGGCCGCCTCCGGGGTGCTGTCGACGGCGGGACTGGCCCGCCTCCCGCTGGACCATGTGCTGCCCCGCACGGAGATCGGCGAGGACACGGCGGTGGGCACCTTCGTGGCGGCGCGGCTGGGCCACGAGGTGGTGGACCGGCTGGTGGAGCCGCTGCTCGGCGGTGTCTACGCGGGCGACTCGTACCAGATCTCGCTGCGTGCCGCGGTGCCGCAGCTCTTCGCCGCCGCCCGCGACCACCGCTCGCTGATCGAGGCGGCCCGCGGCATCCAGCGCAAGGCGGCCGCGGGCAGCGGCGGCGGCCCGGTCTTCAACGGCATCCGCGGCGGGATCGGCCGGCTGCCGCTCGCGGTGGCGGACGCCTGCCGCGCCGCCGGGGTGCGGATCGAGACCGGCACCGCCGTACGGGAGCTGCGGCGCACCGGCCCGCACGGCTGGCGGGTCGGCCTCGCCGGCCGTGAGCTGACCGCCGACGCGGTGGTCGTCGCGGCGCCCGCGCCGGCCGCCGCCGCGCTGCTGGCGGCGGAGGCGCCCGTGGCCGCCGCCGAGCTGTCCGCGGTGGAGTACGCGAGCATGGCGCTGGTCACCATGGCCTTCCGCCGCCGGGACGCGCTCCAACTCCCGCTCAGCAGCGGCTTCCTGGTGCCGCCGGTGGACGGCCGGACGATCAAGGCGGCCACCTTCTCCAGCCGCAAGTGGGGCTGGCTCGACAAGGCCGGCGACGACGTGTTCGTGCTGCGCACCTCCGTCGGGCGGCACGGCGAGACCGCAGACCTGGCCTGGGACGACACCGACCTGGTGCGGCTGTCCCGGGACGACCTGGGGGAGGCGGTCGGCCTGCGGGCCGCGCCGGTCGCCGCCCGGGTCACCCGCTGGGACGGCGGGCTGCCGCAGTACGCCGTCGGGCACCTGGACCGGATGCGGCGGGTGCGGGAGGACACCGCGAAGCTGCCGGGCCTGGCGCTGTGCGGCGCGGTGTACGACGGCGTCGGCATCCCCGCCTGCGTCGCCGGCGGCCGCCGGGCCGCCGCCGCGATCCTGGCCACCCTGGTGCCGAACGGCGCGGGCGGCGCGGGAGAATAGCCGTATGACCGACTCGACCGCCGACCGCGCCCCCCTCGACTCCGCCGCTGCCGCCGACTCCGCGCACGCCCGGCCCGCCAACGCGGGCAAGAAGGCCAAGGACCTCAACGAGGTCATCCGCTACACGCTCTGGTCGGTCTTCCGGCTCAAGGACGTGCTGCCGGCCGACCGCACCGGGTACGCGGACGAGGTGGAGGAGCTGTTCGCGCAGCTCGCCGCGAAGGACGTCACCGTGCGCGGCACGTACGACCTGTCCGGCCTGCGCGCCGACGCCGATCTGATGATCTGGTGGCACGCGGAGACCGCGGAGGCGCTCCAGGACGCCTACAACCTCTTCCGCCGTACGAGGTTCGGGCGCACGCTCGCCCCGGTGTGGTCCAACATGGCGCTGCACCGGCCCGCCGAGTTCAACAAGTCGCACGTCCCGGCGTTCCTCGCCGACGAGGAGGCCCGCGCGTACATCAGCGTGTACCCCTTCGTCCGCTCCTACGACTGGTACCTGCTGCCCGACGAGGACCGCCGCAGGATGCTCGCCGACCACGGCAAGATGGCGCGCGGCTACCCGGACGTGCGGGCCAACACCGTGGCGTCCTTCTCGCTCGGCGACTACGAGTGGATTCTCGCGTTCGAGGCGGACGAGCTGCACCGGATCGTGGACCTCATGCGGCACCTGCGCGGTTCCGAGGCGCGGCTGCACGTCCGGGAAGAGGTTCCCTTCTACACCGGCCGGCGCCGCCCCGTCGCCGAGCTCATCGCCGGGCTCGCCTGACGAAGTGCGGCTCGCCGCGTGCTTGCCCCGGGGCGACCCGAGCATATTCAGGGGCGCGTGGGGGCACCTCCCAGGCGAAGCTCTGGGGGAGAACTGCGCGGCAAGCCACCGCGGACCGCAAGGTCCCGCAGCCCGCAGAACGGGGCACTCTGGAGGGTCCCGCTAGCTCCGGAGCGCCGGATGATCCGCGATGACCGTGGCGGAGTCGGGGGCGACCTCGGTGAAGCCGGCGTCGCGGACCAGGGGCAGCCCGGAGTCGGTGAGGGTCTTCCACTGCGCCGGGGCGGCCGTGCGGACGGCGAGCGGGAACCCCGCCTGCCGCCACGCGCGGCGCTCCTCCGCGGACAGCGCCCACCAGGCGAGTTGGGCGCCGTGGCCGGCCTGGGCCATCGCCTTGCCCGCGGACATCGTGAGGTCCGGTGCCATCCACAGCACCGGTTCGGCCGGGTCCGTGGGCGCGGGCGGCTCGGGGTCGTCGAGCTCGGTGCCGGAGACCTGGAGCCGGGCGAGGTCCTTCGGCCAGCCGTCGAGCGGGATCGGCGGGAAGACCCGGACTTCGGCGTGCTCGCCGGTGACGGTGATGCCCGGCAGCGCCTCCGCCCGGTGCCACTCGGCGCGGCGGGCGCGCCGTACGACCTTGCGGATGCGCGCGTCCTGCCAGGCGGTGACCGCCTGCGTCCACACGCCGTCCTCGGCGGTCGCCCGCTCGTCGGACAGCAGCGTCAGCACGGCGCGGGCCGCGGTCTGGAGGGCGTCGGTGCGGGCCGGGGGCGCGTCGCGCTCGATCCGGACCACCAGGGGCAGGACGTACTGGGGCGCGGCGTCACGGTCGTCGGCCTCGTGCGGGAAAGGGCTGCTCACTTCGCCAGTCTGCCACCGGCTCACAGGGCCGCGGCCAGTTCGGCGGCGGTGATCTGCACCTCGTGGGTGCCGTGGTGCCCGCAGGCGAACGCGCCCGAGACGGCGCCGGCCCGCGCGCACTGGTCGAGGTCGCCGCCGTCGAACAGGGTGTGCAGGAAGGCGGTGACATAGGCGTCGCCCGCGCCGTTGCTGTCCACCACCGGCCGCTCGGGCCGCACTGCGGGGAAGTGCCGTACCAGATCGGGCCGTTCCCGCTGGAGGACGTACGACCCGTCGGCGCCGTCGGTGGCCACCGCGAGCCGGGCCCGGCCGCGGGCGACGATGTCCCGCAGCACGTCGGGGGCCCGCTCCTTGACGGTGGCGGCGCTCATGAAGACGTAGTCGGCGCCGTACGCCCAGGGGTGGGCCGACGGGTCGGCGCCGTCCCAGACGTGGATGTCGGTCGAGACCGGCACCCCGCGCTGCCGGCACACCTCGAACAGCTCGCGGTTGACGTGGGAGCGGGAGAGGTGGACGTGGTCGGCGCGGTCCAGGTGGGGGCCGCAGAAGGCGAGCGGCATCAGCAGGTCGGCGGGGTGCCGGCCGTCGAAGAAGGAGAACCTGCGGCCCTCCCGGTCGACGAGGTTGACGCTGCGCGGGGTGCCCTCGGGCGCGGGCAGGTGGTCGAAGTCCAGGCCCACCGAGGCGTACCGGTCGAGGATCAGCCGGCCGGGCACGTCGTCGCCGAGGAAGTCGACGAACTTGGTGCGGCGGCCCAGGGCGTGGAAGCCCAGGGCGACGCCGTTGCCGGTGTGGGCGACGTAGTCGCGGACCGGCGGCACCGACACCGAGTCGCTGCCGGGGATCTTCAGTTCGTCGACCCGGACGATGGTGTCGACGCCGCAGCCGCCGACCACCAGCACCTCGTACCGCTCGTCGGCGTCCGCCCGGCTGCTGCCGGCTCCGCTGTGCTCCACCACGGCCCATCCCCCCGGTTCGGTGTGTGGGCGATCACCTTACCGGAGGCCTGACGGGACGCGGTCAGCTGCTCGCGGGGGCCAGCCGCAGCGAGACCGAGTTGATGCAGTACCGCTGGTCGGTGGGCGTGGGGTACCCCTCGCCCTCGAAGACGTGGCCGAGGTGCGAGCCGCAGGTGGCGCAGCGCACCTCCACCCGCACCATGCCCAGCGACCGGTCCTCGATCAGCTCGACCGCGTCGGTGGCGGCCGGGTCGTAGAAGGACGGCCAGCCGCAGTGCGACTCGAACTTCGTGTCCGACCGGAACAGCTCCGCGCCGCAGGCCCGGCAGGAGTAGACGCCCTCGGTCTTGGTGTCGGTGTACTCACCGGTGAACGGGCGCTCGGTGCCGGCCTGGCGCAGCACCGCGTACTCCTGCGGGGACAGCTCGGCGCGCCACTGCTCCTCGGTCTTGTCGACCGGGTAGTTGCGTGCGTCCTGCGACATGCGAACCTCCTCAGACGGGCCTTCGACCGGGCTCAGTCGGCGAGCCGGGCGAGGATCAGGGGGCCGAGCTCCGTCACGTCACCCGCCCCCATGGTGAGAACGAGGTCACCGGGCTTCGCCATTCCCGCCACCCGCTCCACCGCCGCGTCCGCGCCGTGCACCGCGGTGACGTCGGCGCCCGCGGCCTCGGCCGCCGACACGATCAGCTCGCTGGTGATCCCGGGCAGCGGGTCCTCGCGGGCGGGGTAGATGTCCAGCACCAGCGAGGCGTCCGCCAGCGCGAGCGCGCCGCCCATCTCGGTGCCCAGCTCCCTGGTCCGGCTGAACAGGTGCGGCTGGAAGACCACCAGCACCCGGCCGCCGTCGGTGGCCTGGCGGATCGCGGTCAGGTCGGCGGCCATCTCCGTCGGGTGGTGGGCGTAGGAGTCGATCACCTGGACGCCGGCCGCCTCGCCCTTGAGCTGGAGCCGGCGCTTGACGCCGGTGTACTTCGCCAGCGCGGAGGCCAGGTTGCGGGCCGGGGCGCCGGCGGCGATGCCCGCGGCGAGGGCCGCGACCGCGTTGTGCGCGTAGTGGCTGCCGGGCACCGACACCGTGAAGGTGAGCATGCGGCCGTCGAGCAGCACGCTGACCTCGCTGGTCAGGCCGCGCGGGTTGATCCGGGTGATCCGCACGTCGGCGCCCTCGGCCTCGCCGACGGTGACGATGTTCAGGCCGCCGAGGTCTCGGACCCGGCTGGTGAGCTCGACCGCGCCGGGCTGGTCGGCGGAGACCACCAGGGTGCCGCCGGGCCGCACCCTGCCGACGAACTCCTCGAAGGACTCGTAGACCTCCTCCAGGGAGGCGTAGTTGGCGTGGTGGTCCAGTTCCACGTTGAGCACCACCGCGACCTGCGGGGCGTAGCGGTGGAAGCTGCGGTCGGACTCGTCGGCCTCGGCGACGAAGATCTCCCCGCCGCCGTGGTGCGCGTTGGACCCCGGCGCGTCCAGGTCGCCGCCGATCGCGTAGGACGGGTCCAGGCCCAGCGCGGTCAGCGCCACCGCGAGCATCGAGGTGGTGGTGGTCTTGCCGTGGGTGCCCGCCACCGCGATCGGGGTGGTGCCGGCCATCAGCGCGGCCAGCGCGTCGCTGCGGTGCACCACCGGCAGCCCTCGTTCCCGGGCCGCGGCCAGCTCCGGGTTCTGCGCCCGGATCGCGCTGGAGACCACGACCGCCGACGCGTCCGGCGCCAGGTGCGCCGCGTCGTGCCCGAGGTGCACGGTGGCGCCGAGCGCGCGCAGCGCCTGCGCGGTCTCGGAGTCCTTCGCGTCGCTGCCGGCCACCCGCGCCCCGCGCTGGGCGAGGATCTTCGCGATCCCCGACATCCCGGCGCCGCCGATGCCGATGAAGTGCGGTCGGTCCAGGTCGGGGGGTACGGGCGGGCCGGACGGGCTCATGCGCGGGTCTCCAGGGTGGATCGTGGGTGTGCCGGAGCCCCGATCGTGGCACATGTGCGACGCGGTTTTCTCGACGGGCGCACCCGCCGGCTCAGTCGTGCTGCGCGAAGAGCTTCAGCACGGGCACGCCCACCTTGTGCCGGGCCCGGGAGGTCCAGTCGCGGTGGAAGAACTCCTCCACGAAGTGCGGCGCGGTCAGCACCACCACCTCGTCGGCCCCGGACTGCTCCACCACGGCCTTGAGCTTGTCCAGCGGGTGGCTCTGCACCACCTCGCCCTCGGCCGGGGCGCCGGTGGCCCGCAGCGCCTCCAGGGAGTGCGCGAGGGCGAGTTCGGCGGGCTGGTAGGCGGCCTGGCCCTCCGGGATCTCGTTCTCCCGGGCGGCGTCGTCGAGGTAGCCGAGCGCCACGTCGTCCACGGCACGCAGCAGGCGGTCCTGGTCGCCGCGCGGCTGCATGAGCACGACGAAGGAGACCTGCTCGTCGCCGTGGAGCGTGGTGACCAGCTCCACATCGGCCGAGGCGAGCGGCTTCTCGATCATGAGTACGGTCGTGAACACGGGACGCGTCCTTCTCTCTCGCGAGCGAGGCCCCGATCTTCGCCGGGCACCGGTTCCATTGTCCCCACGCCACGCGAAGCGGAACGATCGAATCCGCTTTTTTCGGCCGCAGGTCCCCCGGGAGAGTGCCTTATGCCGTGACCTGCGCCTCCGCCGGCTTGACGCCGAGTTGTTCGAGCCGGCGCCGTTCGACGTACCGGGTGAACAGGAAGCCGTCCTCCTCCAGGACCGACACCGGCGCGAAGCGGGTCGGGGTGTCCTGGCCGGGCCCGTTCATGATCCGCGGCGCGCCGCCGCCGACGGTCAGCGGCGCCAGCGTCAGGCACAGCTCGTCCACCACCCCGGCCGCCGTGAACTGCGCCAGCACCCGCGGGCCGCCCTCGTGCAGCAGCCGGGTCAGGCCCAGCGCCGCCAGCTCCCGCACCGCGCGCACCGGGTCCACCCCGGCGCCCTCGCCCGCGGTCACCACCCGCGCCCCCGCCGCCTGCGCGGCCGCCAGCGCCTTCGGGTCCGCGCCGGTGCCGGTGAGCACCAGCGTCGGGGTGAGCGCGGCGGTGAACAGCGGCGCCGAGAAGTCCAGGTCCAGCCGGCGGCTGAGCACGGCGATGGCCGGGGCGGGGGTCTGGCCGTCGGCCGCGCGGCGCTCGGCGAACGACGGGCGGGCCTTGCCCGGGCGGTACCCCTCCTGCCGGACGGTCTCGGCCCCGACCACGACCACGTCGGCCAGCGCCCGCAGGGTGCCGAAGATCCGCATGTCGGCGGCGGAGGACAGCGGCGCCGAGGCGCCGTCGTGGGTCGCGGCGCCGTCGAGCGAGGCGACCATGTTCGCCCGGAGGTAGGGGCCCGCCTCCCGCGGCGGGTACGCGTAGGCGTCGGCCAGGTCCACCGCGGGCGCGGCGGCCGGCCCCGGCAGGGGGAGCGGGGGGAACAGTTGCTGCATTTCCGCAGTCTCCCACCAGGCCGGGCAGGGCGCCCCCTGCCCCTTGGGCGCCCTGCCACCGGCCCGCGGCGCCCCCGCAGTGCCCCGCGGCACCCCCGCGGCACCCCCGTGGTACGCCCCACCCACCCGCGGGGGGTGCGCCCGGCGGAGAGTAAGGTGGGATGCCGTGCAAGCAGATGTCGCCGCAGGAATAACCGCACCGGTCGTGCTCGCGGAGCGTGACCCGCGCGTCGACACCCAGCGGCTGCTCGCCGAGTTGGTGCCGCCGCCGCGGTTCGACGCGGTGCGCTTCTCCAGCTACGTCCCGGACCGGGACCAGCCCAGCCAGGCCCGCGCCGTGCGCGCCCTGGAGCAGTTCGCCGCCGGGCTCGGCACGCCCGCGGCCGGCACCGGCCGCCGCAGGTGGTTCCGCGGCAAGGCGCCCGAGCAGCCCCCGGCGCCCACCGGCGTCTACCTCGACGGCGGCTACGGCGTCGGCAAGACCCACCTGCTCGCCTCGCTGTGGCACGCCACCGACGCACCGCCCGCGCAGAAAGCGTTCGGCACCTTCGTGGAGCTGACCAACCTCGTGGGCGCGCTCGGCTTCCGCACGGCGGTCGACGCGCTCAGCTCCCACCGGCTGGTCTGCATCGACGAGTTCGAGCTGGACGACCCCGGGGACACGGTGCTGGTCTCCACCCTGCTGTCCCGGCTCGCCGCCGCCGGGGTGCGCCTGGCGGCCACGTCCAACACGCTGCCCGGCAGGCTCGGGGAGGGACGTTTCGCCGCCGCCGACTTCATGCGGGAGATCCAGGGCCTGTCCGCGCAGTTCACGTCCCTGCGGATCGACGGGGAGGACTACCGGCACCGCGGGCTGCCGCAGGCGCCGCAGCCCTACGGCGACGAGCAGGTCACCGCGGCAGCCGTCCGCACCCCCGGCGCCGCGCTCGACGACTTCGAGCCGCTCGCCGCGCACCTCGCGCAGGTGCATCCCAGCAGGTACGGCGCCCTCGTCGACGGGGTCGACGCGGTCTTCCTGCGCGGGGTGCGGCAGGTCACCGACCAGGCGGCCGCGCTGCGCCTGGTCGTCCTCGCCGACCGGCTCTACGACCGCGAGGTGCCCGTCATGGCCTCCGGGGTGCCCTTCGACCAGCTCTTCTCCCCGGAGATGCTCAGCGGCGGCTACCGCAAGAAGTACTTCCGCGCGGTGTCCCGCCTCACCTCCCTGGCCCGCGACTCCTCCCGCCTGGCCTGATCCCGCCCCGCCTGATTCCCACCCCGCCTGGTCCCCCGCGGCCCGAGCACGGGCGGACCCGAGGAGAACAGGGGAGGATCGGGGGATGGCGGAGAAGCTGAGTGCGAGGCTGCGGGTCGAGGCGCGCGGCGGCGCGGTGGACCTGGCGGCGTACGACCCGCGGGGGACGCCGGGCGGGCCGAAGGGCAAGGCGGCGGGGCTGGCCGGGATTCAGGAGATGCGCGCGCGGCTCGCGGAACTCCAGGAGCGGCTGTTCGCGCAGAGCGCGGTGGGCGGGGACCCGCGCCGGGTGCTGGTGGTCCTCCAGGGGATGGACACCTCGGGCAAGGGCGGCACCGTCAAGCACGTGGTGTCCGGGCTGAACCCGGCGGGCCTTCGGGTGCGGGCGTTCAAGGCCCCGACCGCGCAGGAGCGGCGGCACGACTTCCTGTGGCGGGTGCGGCGGGCGCTGCCGCAGGCGGGGGAGATCGGGGTCTTCGACCGGTCGCACTACGAGGACGTGCTGATCGTCCGGGTCCACGACCTGGTGCCCCGCTCGGTGTGGAGCCGCCGCTACGCGGCCATCAACCGGTTCGAGCAGTCCCTCGCGGAGAGCGGGGTGAGCCTGCTGAAGGTGTTCTTGCACATCAGCCCCGAGGAGCAGCGCGCACGGCTGCTGGCGCGGCTCGAACGCCCGGACAAGCACTGGAAGTTCAGCCCGGACGACGTCTTTGAGCGGGAGCGCTGGCCGGCGTACCGGGAGGCGTACGAGGCGGTGCTCGCGCGGTGCTCGACCGAGGCCGCGCCCTGGTACGTGGTGCCGGCGGACCGCAAGTGGTACCGGAACTGGGCGGTCAGCCGACTGCTGCTGGAGCACCTGGAGCAGCTCCGCCCGGCCTACCCGCAGCCGGATCTCGACGTGGCGAAGTACCGCAGGCTGCTGCTCGCCACCTGAGCCGTCCCCGCATCTGCCGGAACCGGCTGAGCCGCCTCAGCCGGAGCAGGCGGTGCGCTGGGCCTCCTGCCAGGCGCAGACCGGGCAGAGGGTCGCGCCCTTGGTGCTGTTGGGGTACTCGGTGGGCTCCCCGCACAGCACGCAGTCGGCACGGGGCTCGGCGGCAGGTTCGGCGGCTGCCTCGGCCGTCTCTGCGGGGACCTGCGGGGAATCGCTCACGGCTCCACCGTAGCCTGCGCGGGCCCGGTGTCGTGGGCGCGCAGGACGGCCGCCCCGCGCGGGGGGAGTTGGACGGCCGGGCCGGGCAGGGTGCGGCAGGCGGGGCGGGCCAGCAGCACCTCGCAGGGCGTGTTGAGGGGGATGCGCGCGGGGGCGTCGGAGAAGTTCACCAGCACCCGGAAGGGGCCGCGGGCGATCCGCAGGGTGCGCCCGCCCGCGGTGGCCGTCACCGTGTCCAGCCGGGGCGAGGCCAGCTCGGGTTCGGCCCGCCGCAGGGCGATCAGGGCCCGGTACCACTCCAGCAGTTCGCGGTGCCCGGGCTTGCCGGCCTCGGCCCAGTCCAGGCAGGAGCGGTCGCGGGTGGCCGGGTCCTGCGGGTCGGGCACGTCCTCCTCGGCCCAGCCGTGCGCGGCGAACTCCCGCCGCCGCCCCCGGGTGATGGCCGCGGCCAGCTCCGGGTCGCCGTGGTCGGTGAAGAACTGCCAGGGCGTGGTGGCGCCCCACTCCTCGCCCATGAACAGCATCGGGGTGAACGGCGAGGTGAGCACCAGCGCGGCGGCGGTGCCGAGCTGCTCGGGGGTGAGCCGGTCGCCGGTGGCGCGGTTGCCGACCTGGTCGTGGGTCTGGGCGTAGCCGAGCAGGCGGTGCGCGGGCGCCGTCGCCGGGTCCAGCGGGCGGCCGTGGTGGCGGCCGCGGAAGGACGACCAGGTGCCGTCGTGGAAGAAGCCGTGGGTGAGGACCTTGGCGAGCGCGGCGGGGCCGGCGGCGGCGAAGTCGGCGTAGTAGCCCTGGGCCTCGCCGGTGACCGCGGTGTGCAGGGCGTGGTGGAAGTCGTCGTTCCACTGCGCGTGCAGCCCCAGGCCGCCGGCCTCGCGCGGCGCGGTGGTGCGCGGGTCGTTGAGGTCGGACTCGGCGATCAGGAACAGCGGGCGGCCCAGCGCCGCCGACAGCCCGTCCACGGCGGTGGACAGCTCCTCCAGGAAGTGCAGCGCGCGGGTGTCGACCAGCGCGTGCACCGCGTCCAGCCGCAGGCCGTCCAGCCGGTAGTCGCGCAGCCAGGCCAGCGCGCTGCCGATCAGGAAGTCCCGCACCTCGTCCGAGCCGGGCGCGTCGAGGTTGACCGCGTCGCCCCAGGGCGTGTGGTGCCGGTCGGTGAAGTACGGCCCGTACGGGGGCAGGTGGTTGCCCGACGGGCCGAGGTGGTTGTGCACCACGTCCAGGACGACGCCCAGGCCGTGGCAGTGGGCCGCGTCGACAAAGCGCTTCATCGCCTCGGGGCCGCCGTACGGCTCGTGCACCGCCCACAGCGAGACGCCCTCGTATCCCCAGCCGTTGGTGCCGGGGAACGGGCAGACCGGCATCAGCTCGACATGGGTGATGCCGAGCCTGGCCAGGTGGGGCAGCCGTTCGGCCGCGGCGTCGAAGGTGCCCTCGGGGGTGAAGGTGCCGACGTGCAGCTCGTAGAGCACCGCGCCCGGCAGGCCACGGCCCGGCCACGGCGAACTCCATCGGAAGGCGCCGTGGTCGACCACCGCGCTGGGGCCGTCCGGCCCGTCGGGCTGGCGGCGGGCGCGCGGGTCGGGCAGCGGCGGCCCGCCGTCGAGCCGGTAGGCGTAGCGGGTGCCGGGCCCGGCCGGGGCGTCCACCCGCCACCAGCCGGCGCGCGCGGGGTCGGGCCCCATCCCGTACGGCTGCCCGTCGACCAGCGCCTCCACCTGGCGGGCGTTCGGCGCCCACACCTCGAACAGCACGCAACGGCTCCCGTCCGGCCCGGTCGTCCCGGCCCCGCGTCGTCGTCCGCCCGGCTCTGCCCGTCCGGCGGTCTTCCGGGCACATGCATGCCCGCCGGCGGTGGCGTCTAGACGAAATCCACCCGTTCCTGGGTGATCGGGTAGCCGGCGCGGGCGAAGGCGCGGGCCATCGGGAAGTTCGGCTGGTCGGTGGCCGCGGCGATCTCGGTCGCGCCGAGGTCCACCAGGTCCCGGCCGCACTCCGCCAGCAGGTCGTAGGCGTAGCCCCGCCCGCGCTGCTCGGGGACGACGGCGACGAAGCCGACGCAGTGCGTCCTGGTGTTGCGCGCCGGGACGTGCAGGCCGACGAGGTCGCCCTCGGGGGTGAAGGCGACCCGCCGCCAGTCGTCGGGGGAGGGCATCCAGGACAGGATGCCGAGCGTCTCGTCGAGCGCGGCGTCCAGGCCCTCCGCGTCGAGCGTGTGCCGGTCGTGGGCGTCGAGCGTGCCGGACATGGTCCGGGCCATCACCGCGCGGAAGGCGGCGTCGTCCGGTTCGGGCCGGTACACCAGCCGGCCGGTGCGGGCGGGCAGCGGCCGGTCGGCGGCGGTCCAGGTGTAGCGGTAGCGTTCCACGAGACGGTGCATCCCGGCGGCCTCCAGTGCCTCGGCGCGGGCGTCGTACGCGGCCCGCAGCGCGGGGTGCTCGCGCCAGCCGGGCGGCAGCAGCAGGCTGTGCTCGGCCCTCAGCCGCGCGGCCCGCAGCAGGGCGACCGCGGCCTCCTGCTCGCCGTCGGCGACGTCGAACCAGTCGAGCGCCACCGGCGCGGTGTCGTCGGGCTGCGCCCACCACGCGGCGCGGGCCACCGGGGTGCCGTCGCGCAGCGCGACCCACGACCACTCCGGGCGGTACGGGCCGCCCGCGTCCAGCAGGGCGAAGTCCTCCCCGAGCAGGGCGCGGCCGAGCCGGTCCGCGACGGGGAGTGAGGTGAACAGGGCGGACTCGCCCGCGGTGAGCGGGCGGAGTACCAGATCAGACATGTGCGTCCTTCGGGAGTCAGCGGTGCGCTCCCGAAGAGGTCACGGACGTCCGGCGGACGGGCGGGAGCGCGGGTTGGTGGTCCTCGACATCGCTCTCGCCTCCTCTTCCTGGTCCTGGCCGGACGTGTCCGCGAAGCCTAGCCCGCCCGCGCCCGCGGCCGCCATCGCTTTTCCCGGCCGGGCCGGGCCGGCCGACCGGGGCCGCGCGAGGTCCCGTGACCCGCGGCCCCGGGCGGTGTCCCGGGGCCGGCGGATCGGCGGGCGGGGGATCGGCGGGTGGGGGATCAGCGGGCCATCAGCTCGCGCAGGGCGGCGGCCACCTCCGCGGGGGCCTGCTCCGCCATGAAGTGCCCCCAGCCGACGGTGGCGTGCACCAGGTCGTCCGCCCACGCGCGCCACAGCGCCCGGGCGTCGTAGCCGAGCGCGGCGCCCCAGTCCTGCTGGAGGACGGCGACCGGCATCCGCAGCCGGTTGCCCGCGTCGCGGTCGGCCTGGTCGTGGGTGACGTCGATGCCGGCCGAGGCGCGGTAGTCCGCGACGATCGACGGGACCGCGGCGCGGCAGGCGGCCAGGTACGCGGCGCGCACCTCGGCCGGGATCGCGGCGGGGTCGGCGGCCCAGGCGTCCAGGAAGTGCCCGAAGAACGCGTCCGGCGCGCCCCCGATCAACTGCTCGGGCAGTCCCGGCGGCTGCGCCATCAGGTACAGGTGGAAGCCGACCGCCGCCGAGGTGCCGTGCATCGCGGCCCACATGTCCAGCGTCGGCAGGACGTCCAGGCACGCCAGATGGGTGACCGCGTCCGGGTGGTCCAGCCCGGCCCGGAACGCGACCAGGGCGCCCCGGTCGTGCCCGGCCAGCGCGAACCGCTCGTGGCCCAGCGCCCGGGCGAGCGCCACGGTGTCGGCGGCCATGGTGCGCTTGGCGTACGCGGTCCCGTCGGGGTCGGCGGGCTTGTCGCTGGCGCCGTAGCCGCGCAGGTCCGGGCAGATGACGGTGTGGTCCGCGGCGAGGTCGGCGGCGACGTGCCGCCACATCAGGTGCGTCTGCGGGAAGCCGTGCAGCAGCACGACGGGACGGCCGGCGCCCCCGACCGCGACGTTCAGGGTGACCCCGTCGGCGACCTTCACGCGCCGCTGCTCGAAGTCCGGGATGCTCGGTGCCATGGTGCCCTGCTCTCAGTGGGTCGTCCGGGTGATACCTCGAGCCTCCCGCGCCCCGATCAGCAGCCGATCAGCAACCGGTCCTGCGGCAATCCGCCCCGCCCGCTCCCGCCCCGCCCGGCTCCGTCCCGCCCGGCCCCCGCGCCGCCGTCACCCGGCGGCGGCCCGCGCGAGCGCCCACTCCTCGTACTCCCGCTCGGACGTCTCCCGCCGCATCCGGGCCGCCTCCTCCACGTCCTCGCCGACCAGGTGCCGCAGCCGGTCCGCGGGCTCCTCGGCCGCGGCGGCGACCGCCTCGGCCACCGCCTCCGGTGTCGCCACGCCGGTGGGGACGCCCTCCTGGTAGCGCGCCACGGCCTGCCGCACATAGCCGGCGTACGCGGGCGGCACGGGCACGGTGCGGGACGCCTCCTCGGTGTTCCGGACGAAACCGGTGCCCGGCACCAGGCCGGGTTCGACGAGCTTGACGGTGACGCCGCGCACGGCCAGCTCGTGGCGCAGGGACTCGGTGAAGCCCTCGACGGCGAACTTGGTCGCGGAGTACAGCGACATGAGCGGTTCGGGCGCGATGCCGGCGCCGGAGGACACGTTGACCACCCGGCCGCCGCCCTGCGCCGCGAAGTGCGGCAGCACCGCCCGGGTCACCCGCATCACGCCGAAGACGTTCGTCTCGAACAGGTCCCGCACGGCGGTCATCGGGGTGGCCTCGAAGACCGAGAGCAGCCCGGCGCCCGCGTTGTTGACCAGGCAGTCGATGCGGCCGAACCGCTCGGCGGCCCGTTCGACGGCGGCGCCCACCGATTCCTCGTCGCGTACGTCCATGGGCAGGAGCAGCAGGTTGCCGGCCGGGTCCGGGCGGTCCGCGGCGCCGGGGCGCCGTGCCGTGGCGGCCACGTTCCAGCCGCGGGCCAGGAACGCCGCCACCGTCGCCTTGCCGAGACCGGACGCGCCGCCGGTCACCAGAACCGTCCTGGGGTGATGTCGATCAGTCATGTCTCCAGGATGGAAAGCAGACGGCGGACTGTCTATCATCAATAGTCCGCCAATGATGAGCGATCGTCCGAGAGGAGTGGGCGTCCGGGATGGCTGATCCGCTGACCGACCTGATCCGCCTCATCCGGCCGCACGCCGTGCTGCGCAAGCGGATCGAGGGCACCGGCCGCTGGGCGGTCCGCTTCCCCGCGGGCGACGACATCACCTTCGGCACGGTGACCCGCGGCAGCTGCCTGCTCCTCGGCGCCGGACCCCGACTCGCGCTCGCCGAGGGCGACTTCCTGCTGATCTGCGCGCCGCCGGACGGCTTCACCTTCGCCGCCGACCCCGACACCCCGGCCGCGGACGGCGACGCGCTGCTGGAGCGTTCCCCCGACCACGCGGTGACCGTCGGCGACGGTACGGGCGAGCCCTGCCGGCTGACCGGCGGCCACTTCCTGACCGACCCGGCCAACGCCCACCTGCTGCGCGCCCTGATGCCCGGCCGCGTCCACCTGCGGGGCGCGGAGCCCGGCACCCGCCGGATCGCGCAACTCCTCGACCTGATCGGCGACGAGGCGGCCGCCGACCGGCCCGGCGCGGGCTACGTCCTGCCGCGCCTGGTCGAGATCATGCTCGTGGAGGCGCTGCGCGGCCACGGCGCCGCGGACACCGGCGGCCGCCCCCGGGACGTGCCGCCGGGCCTGCTCGGCGGGCTCGCCGACCCACCGGTCGCCGCCGCGCTGCACGCGCTGCACGCCGACGTCCGCCGGCCGTGGACGGTGGCCGCGCTGGCGGCGGTGGCCCGCATGTCGCGCTCGGTGTTCGCCGAGCGGTTCGCCGCCCGGGTCGGCACCACCCCGATGGAGTACCTGCTCGCCTGGCGGATGGCGCTGGCCAAGGACGCGCTGGGCCGCGGCGGGCAGACGCTCGACGCGATCGCCCACGGCGTCGGCTACGGGTCGGCGAGCGCCTTCAGCAACGCCTTCCGCCGCACCACCGGGGTGGCGCCGGGCCGCTATGCGGCGGGGCGGGGGTTCGCGGCGGGAGAAGGCGGGGCGGGGACGTAGCGTGGGGGGATGGCGGAGGTGGAGTTCGGGGTGCTCGGGGCCGTCGTGGCGGAGCGGGGCGGGGCGCGGGTAGGGCTGCGGGGGCCGCGGCACACGGCGGTGGTCGCGCGGCTGCTGGTGGCGCGGCGGCGGGTGGTGCCGGTGCGTCAGCTGGTCGCGGACCTGTGGGAGGAGGAGCCGCCGCAGGGGGCGGTGGGGGCCGTGCAGACGTTCGTGGCCGCGCTGCGCAAGGCGCTGGAGCCCGAGCGGCCGCCGCGGGCCCCGGCGCGGCTGCTGGTCACGGAAGGACCCGGGTACGCGCTGCGGGCGCGGCCGGACGCGGTGGACGCCTGGCGGTTCGAGGCGGCGCTGACGGCCGCCGCCGAGCTGCCGCCCGGCCCGGCGCTGGAACGGCTGGAGGGGGCACTCGGCCTGTGGCGCGGCCCGGCGTACGCGGAGTTCGCCGGTGCCCGCTGGGCGGACACCGAACGCGCCCGGCTGGCCGAACTGCGGCTCCAGGGCGAGGAGCGCAGGGCCGCGGCCCGGCTCGCGCTGGGCCGCGCCGAACAGGCCGTACCCGACCTGGACGCGCACCTCGCCGACCACCCCTGGCGGGAGGAGGCGTGGCGGCTGCTGGCGCTGGCGCTGTACCGCTCCGGCCGCCAGGCCGACGCGCTGGCGGTGCTCCGCCGGGCCCGGGAGACCCTGGCCGGGCGGCTGGGCCTGGACCCCGGGGCGCGGCTGCGCCGCCTGGAGGCGGACATCCTGGCGCAGGACCCGCACCTGGACCTGCCGACGGACGCCGGGCTGACGAATGCCGGGCCGACGAATGCCGGGCCGACGGATGCGCCCGCCACCGCCGCCGACCTGCTGTGGCGGGAGGCGGCCGCGGCCTACGACCGCACGGTGGGCGGCGGCGCCCGGGCCCGGTTGGAGTCGGCCGTCGGCCTGATCCGCAACCTCGCGGTGACCGGGGGCGGCGGCCTGGAGGCCGCCCGGCGGCACCGGCTCGCGGCGATCACCGCGGCGGAGGAACTCGGCGACCCCGAGCTGACCACGCGCGTCATCGGCGGCTACGACGTCCCCGCGGTCTGGCCGCGCGGCGACGACCCGCAGGCCGCCGCGCGGATCGTCGCCGCGGCCGAACGGACCCTCGCCGCGCTGCCGCCGGCCGCCGCGTACGACGCCGCGCGCTGCCGGCTGCTCGCGACCGTCGCGGTGGAGACGCGCGGCACCCGCTCCCCGCGCGGCCCCCAGGCGGCGCGCGCGGCCGAGGAGATCGCCCGACGGCTGGACGACCCCGCGCTGCTCGCGTACGCGCTCAACGGCGTCTTCATGCAGTCCTGCGCCCGGGCCGGCCGCGCGCCGCGCCGGGACGAGGTCGGCGCGGAACTGGCGGCGCTCGCCGCCCGGCACGACCTGCCCACCTTCGAGGTGCTCGGGCACCTGATCCGGATGCAGGCCCGCGCGGCGCTCGCCGACCTCGCCGCCGCCGACGCGCACGCCGCCGCGGCCGACCGCCTGGCCGAGCGGCACGAACTGCCGCTCGTCGGGGTCTTCACCGGGTGGTACGCGGCGCTGCGGCTCGCCGCCGCCGGACGCTCCGGACCGGCCGAGGCCGCCTACCGGGCCGCCGACGCCCGCCTGGAAGGCGCGGGCATGCCGGGGGTGCGGCGCGGCCTGCTGCCGCTGGCGCTGCTGTGCCTGCGCCTGTCGGGCGGGGACGGCAGCGGGCTCGGCGCCGGGGCGGTCGCGGCCGCCGCGGAAGGGGCGGACCCCGGCGCGGACTGGGGCCCGTACCGCCCCTGGGCCGAACCCTTCCTCCTGCTGCGCGCCGGCGACCGCCCCGCCGCCCGCCAGGCGCTGGCCGCGCTGCCCGAACCACCGGCCGACCTCACGTACGAGGCCCTGTGCTGCCTCCAGGCCGCCCTCGCCGCCGAACTCCGCGACCCGCCCGCCCTGCGCCAGGCCCGCGCCCGCCTCCTCCCGGCCGCCGCGGAACTCGCGGGCGCGGCCACCGGCATGTTCACCGCCGGCCCCGTCCGCGCCTACCTGACCGCGATCACCGCGGCCCTGCCTTAGGCCGTCTCCGACGCATCCCGCCCCGGCCGGGTCCGGCGCGCACGCCCTCTCCCTGCCTCCGGCGGGGGCGCCCCCAGCGTTGCCGGTCGCCGGCGCAGCCTGTTCCCCCAGCGCCCTGCGCCTTGCGATTGGGGGCACCGCCCATGCCGCAGGCTTGGGGAGTACCAGGCCCCGTCGGCCCCGCCGCTTGGGCGGGGAGGCGTCGTTTGTCCGGCACAGCCCGGTTCCTTGACGCCCTCGCGGTACCTAGGGTGGTCGGGGAACGGCCGCGGGGCCGGGGCCGGCGCGCACGCCCTCCCCCCAGCGTTGCCGGTCGGGGGCGCAGCCTGTTCCCCCAGCGCCCTGCGCCTTGCGATTGGGGGCACCGCCCATGCCGCAGGCTTGGGGAGTACCAGGCCCCGTCGGCCCCGCCGCTCGGGCGGGGAGGCGTCGTTTGTCCGGTACGGCCCGGTTCCTTGACGTCGGGGCGGTACCTAAGGTGGTCGGGGAACGGCCGCGGGGCCGGGGCCGGGCGAGGGAGGGGTGCGTCATCGACCGGGTGGAAGTCAACGGTGCCGAAGCGGACGCGGAGGATCTGAGGGTGCTCGCGCGGGCCACCTACGCGCACTTCTCCTCGATGCAGGCGCGGGACCGGGCGGTCCGCGGACTGGATCTGCACCTGAAGCGGTTGGACGGCAGTACGCGGGAGCTGTTCGGAACGGGACTGGACGCCGACCGGGTGCGCTCCTGCGTGCGGCACGCGCTCCGTGACCGCCCGGACGGGGCGACGGTCCGGGTGACCGTCTTCAGCCGCCACCACGAGGCCGTGGTGCGCGGCGAGGACGTGGAGCCGGACGTGGCCGTGGCGATGAGCGCGCCTCTTCCGGCGCGGACCTCACCGGTGCGGCTGCGGACGGTGGCGTACGAGCGGGACCTGCCCCACGTCAAGCACGCCGGGACGTTCGGGCTCGTCCGCCACCGGCGCCAGGCGGTGCGCGCCGGGTACGACGACGCGCTGTTCACCGATCGCCACGGCCGCGTCAGCGAAGCGTCGATCTCGAACATCGGCTTCTTCGACGGCGAGCGGGTCGTCTGGCCCGAGGCCGCCGTACTGCCGGGCATCACGATGCAACTGCTCCAGCGCGGGCTGGCGGCCAAGGGCATCCCGTCCGGCCGGCGGGAGATCCACCGTCGCGAGCTGGGAGCCTGGGCGTCCGGCACCCCCGCCCTCGCGGCCTTCCTCACGAACTCGATCTCGCCTGCCGTCCCGGTCGCGGGCATCGACGAGGCGGCGTTGACCGTCGATCCCGAGGTGACGAACCTGCTCGTGGACTGCTACGGGACGAACCCCTGGCAGACCGTCTGAACGCTGCGGGTGCGCGTCCGCCGGGGGCACGCGGGTGGGCGGGTCATGCGTCGCGGGTGAGGAGGGCTGCCGGGGCGGCGGCGAGGAGGGCGGCGAGGGGGACCGCGCCTGCGTGGACGGCGCCGCCGAGGAGGTCGCGCCAGCGGCCCGGGGGGAGGGGGAGAGCGGTGCCGCGCCAGCCGCCGGACTCGGCCAGCCGCGCGGACAGGCGGGTCACCACGGTCAGCGCGCCGCCGCCGCGGAGGAAGGCGACGCAGTGCTCGGCGGCGGGGCCCTCGGCGTACAGGGGGGCGTAGGCGGCGTGCGGGCCGTACCACTCGGGGTGGTCGCGGCGCAGCCGCAGGGCGACGGCGGTCAGCCGCGGCTTGGCCCCCTCGGACGCGCCGGGCGCGGGTGCGGCCAGGGGCTCGCGGTTGTCGGGGTCGACAAGGGTGAACACCGGGTACTCGGTGCCCTGGTAGAGGTCGGGCACGCCGGGCATCGTGAGGTGCAGCAGGGCCGCGCCCAGCGTGTTCGCCTCCGCGTACGGTGCCAGGGCGGCGGCGAAGGCGGCCACGTCCGGCTGTCGCGCGCCGCAGGGGCCCTGCCGGGCGAAGTCGGCGACCGCCGCCTCGTAGTCCGCGTCCTGCTCGGTCCAGGTGGTGCGCAGGCCCGCCTCGCGTACGGCCTTCAGGGCGGCGGGCACCAGCCGCTCGGGGGTGCAGGAGGCGCCGAGCCCGACCGCGGTCTGGTACAGGGTGTACTCGGTGTGCCGGTCCGGCGCGGCGGGGCCCGCCCCGGCGGTCAGCCACTCCCGCCAGGCGCCGGGCCGCTCGGACAGCACGGCGAGCCGCAGCCGCAGATCGGCGCTGCGCTTGGTGTCGTGCGTGGACAGCACGGTGCCGGTGGCCGGCCAGGTGCGCTGCCGCTGCCGGCAGGAGGCGTGGAACTCGGCGGGGGAGACGGCCGGCGCCCCGGGGTCGCGGCCGACCTCGCACAGCGGCAGCAGCGGCCCGTAGCGGTAGAACGCGGCGTCCTCCACGGACTTGGCGTGCAGCGCGGAGGCGACCTGCGGGAAGCGGACCGCGACGTCGTCGGCGTCCGGGCCGGGCGCACAGCCGGCGGCGGCGGGCCGCCCCAGCGCGAGGTCGCGGAGCAGGGCGAGCGCGGGGGCCAGCCGCGGGCCGGCCTCCTCCGCCGCCTGCCGCGCGGCGGCGGTGAGCAGGGCGACGTCCGTGCCCGCGGGTTCGGCTCCGGGCAGGACGTACGTGCGGTAGACCGGGACGCGCACCAGCAGTTCGCGCAGCGCCTCCGCGAGCACCTCGGGCGCGTACGCCGACGGGTAAGACGGGTAAGGGGTGTCCTCCCGGCACGCAGGGCTTACCGCGGAGCCTGCGTCCCCGCGCACGCCGGAGCGTGCGTAAGGGGCGTCTTCCTGGTGCGCAGGGCTTACCGGCTGCCCGGCGCGGCGGGCGCGGTCCGCGCTCCGCGCCAGCCGGGCGACCTCCGCGGCCAGGTCCCGGCCCACCACCCGGTGGGCGGCCCGCCGCACCGTCGCCTCCCACCGGCCGCCCTCGTCGTCGGGCACCCCGGTGAACTCCCGGTAGAAGTCCGCCAGCTGCGCGGCCCCGTCCGGGTCGGTGAACAGCCCGTCGATCCGGTCGAGCGCGTCGTACCCGGTGGTGCCCGCGCACGCCCATCCCCGCGGCAGCTCCTCGCCGCGCTGGAGGATCTTCTCCACCACCGTCCAGCGGCCCCCGCTCGCGGCCGCCAACTGCCGCAGGTAGCCCGCCGGGTCGGCCAGCCCGTCCGGGTGGTCGATCCGCAGGCCGTCGGCGACGCCCTCCCGCAGCAGCCGCAGCACCGTCGCGTGGGTCGCCTCGAACACCTCCGGCCGCTCCACGCGGACCGCGATCAGGTCGGAGATGGTGAAGAAGCGGCGGTAGTTGAGGTCGGTGCGGGCCGTGCGCCAGTACGCGAGCTCGTAGTGCTGGGCGGCCACCAGCTCGGGCAGCGGCAGGTCCTCGGTGCCGGGCCGCAGCGGGAACCGGTGCTCGTAGTACGCCAGCACCCGGCCGCCGCCGGACCCGGACCCCGGGTCCGACCGTTCGGCGCGCTTGTCGGCCACCACCGCGAGCGCGCCCAGCACGTCCGGCAGCGGCTCGCCCAGCACCGGCAGCAGCACCCGCCCGCCCCGCGCGGCCCAGTCGATGTCGAACCAGTCCGCGTACCGAGAGCCGGGCCCGTCCCGCAGCACCTCCCACAGCGGGCCGTTGAGGTGCTCCGGCGCCGGGACGGCCATGTGGTTGGGCACCACGTCCAGCACCAGCCCCAGGCCGTGCGCCCGGGCCCGCGCGGACAGCTCCCGCAGCCCCTGCTCGCCGCCCAGCTCGGCCCGTACCCGCGTGTGGTCCACCACGTCGTAGCCGTGCGTCGAGCCGGGTACCGCCTCCAGCACCGGTGACAGGTGCAGATGGGTGACCCCGAGCGCGGCCAGGTACGGGACCCGGGCCGCCGCGTCGGCGAAGGTGAAGCCCGGTTGCAGCTGGAGCCGGTAGGTCGAGGCGGGGACCGCCGGGTCCGCGCCGGGCGGGGCGGGAGCCGCTGAAGGAGCCGGGGAAGCCGTCATATGGTCTTCTTTACCCCGGATCTGACCGGATCTGCCCGGGACACCCCGCCCCGGCGTGCCCGCCCCGGCCCCGGCGTGCCGCGCCCGCCCCCACCGCGCCCCGCCCCGGCCCGCCGCGCCCGCATCACCTGTCCGGGTCAGTCCGCCGGCCGCTGGAGCACCACGATGCTGCGGTCGGCCAGCAGCAGCCGGTCCCCGGCCGCGACCCGCTCGCCGGCGCCCGGCGGCACCCCGTCCGGCCGCTCGGTGTCGACCACGAGCTGCCACTCCTTGCCGTGGTTGACCGGCAGCACGAACTCCAGGGCGCGCGGGGCGGCGTTGAACAGCAGCAGGAACGAGTCGTCGGTGATCGGCTCCCCGCGCGGGCCCGGCTCGGAGATCGCGTTGCCGTTGAGGAAGACCACCAGCGACCTGGCGTGCGCCGCCTGCCAGTCCAGCTGCGTCATCTCCCGCCCGTCCGGGGTGAACCAGGCGATGTCCGACAGCTCGTCATGGGTGCCCTGCACCGGGCGGCCGTGGAAGAAGCGGCGGCGCCGGAAGACCGGGTGGTCGCGGCGCAGCCACACCATCGTCTTCACGAACTCGTGCAGCTTCAGCGCGTCGTTGTCCGCCTGGCCGCCGCCGGGCTTGCCGGGCCAGGCGATCCACGCCAGTTCGTTGTCCTGGCAGTACACGTTGTTGTTGCCGCGCTGGGTGCGCCCGAACTCGTCGCCGTGGCTGAGCATCGGCACGCCCTGGGAGAGCATCAGGGTGGCCACGAAGTTCCGCATCTGGCGCAGCCGCAGCGCCTGCACCGCCCGGTCCTCGGTCGGCCCCTCGGCGCCGCAGTTCCAGGACCGGTTGTGGCTCTCGCCGTCCCGGTTGCCCTCGCCGTTGCCCTCGTTGTGCTTCTCGTCGTAGGAGACCAGGTCGCGCAGGGTGAAGCCGTCGTGGCAGGTGACGAAGTTGATCGAGGCGAGCGGGCGGCGGCCGTCGTCCTGGTAGAGGTCGGAGGAACCGGTCAGCCGGGAGCCGAACTCCGCCAGGGTGGCGCTCTCGCCGCGCCACAGGTCGCGCACGGTGTCGCGGAACTTGCCGTTCCACTCCGTCCACAGCGGCGGGAAGTTGCCGACCTGGTAGCCGCCCTCGCCGACGTCCCACGGCTCGGCGATCAGCTTCACCTGGGAGACCACCGGGTCCTGCTGCACCAGGTCGAAGAAGGACGAGAGCCGGTCCACCTCGTGGAACTGCCGGGCCAGCGTGGCCGCCAGGTCGAAGCGGAAGCCGTCGACGTGCATCTCCGTCACCCAGTAGCGCAGGCTGTCCATGATCAGCTGGAGCACGTGCGGGCTGCGCATCAGCAGGCTGTTGCCGGTGCCGGTGGTGTCCGTGTAGTAGCGCTTGTCGCCGCCGAGCCGGTAGTACGACGCGTTGTCCAGGCCGCGCAGCGACAGCGTGGGGCCCAGGTGGCTGCCCTCGGCGGTGTGGTTGTAGACCACGTCGAGGATCACCTCGATGCCCGCGCGGTGCAGCGCGCGCACCGCCGTCTTGAACTCCAGCACCTGCTGGCCGCGGTCGCCCAGCGAGGAGTAGCCGTTGTGCGGGGCGAAGAACCCGATGGTGTTGTAGCCCCAGTAGTTGGCGAGCCCGGCGTCGGCCAGCCGGTGGTCCTGGACGAACTGGTGCACCGGCATCAGTTCCAGCGTGGTGACGCCGAGTTCGACCAGGTGGCTGATGACCGACGGGTGCGCGAGCGCCGCGTAGGTGCCGCGGATCTCCTCCGGCAGCCCCGGGTGCGTCATCGTCAGGCCCTTGACGTGGGCCTCGTAGATGATCGTCTTGTGGTACTCAATGCGCGGCGGGCGGTCGTCGGCCCAGTCGAAGTACGGATTGACGACCACCGAGGACATCGTGTGCGCGGCGGAGTCCAGGTCGTTGCGGGAGTCGGGCTGGCCGAACCGGTAGCCGTAGACCGACTCGTCCCAGTCGATGCCGCCGCTCATCGCCTTCGCGTACGGGTCCAGCAGCAGCTTCGCGGCGTTGCAGCGGTGGCCGCGCGCCGGGTCGTACGGGCCGTGCACCCGGAAGCCGTAGCGCTGGCCGGGCATCACCCCGGGCAGGTACGCGTGCCGGACGAAGGCGTCCGCCTCGCGCAGCTCCACCGCGGTCTCGGTGCCGTCGTCGTGCAGGAGGCACAGTTCGATCCGCGTCGCCACCTCGGAGAAGACGGCGAAGTTGGTGCCCGCGCCGTCGTAGGTGGCGCCGAGCGGGTAGGAATGACCCGGCCAGACTTGCATGTGAGGACTCTTCCGCTCCGGGGAACCGGCCGCGCGGAGGGTGACCGCCCGCCGGGAGTGACGTTGCGACAGCATCTTCCCATCCCACCCCTCCCGAGAGTGACATCATCGCAACAGCCTGCGACGGAAGGGGTGATGGGGTTGTCTGCTAGTAGTCAAGTAAGGTCGTTCCGGCTGCGACGCCCCCCGCACCGCAGTACCCTTCCTTGATCGTGGACGGGGGTGGGAGGCGGTGACGTGGAGACGTCCGGAGGTCTGATGCTCCCGGGTGGCGGCGAGCAGGGTGACCGGCACGCCCCGGGGGAGGCCCCGGACGGCGAGGCCGCCACGCTGCCGGGCGTGGTCTCCGTCGCCGCGCCGGTGGAGATCGGCACCGAACTGGACTGGGGCGCCGAGGACTGGGCCGAGGTGCGCACCCGCGCCCGCCGGGCCGGCCGCGCCTACGTCTGGCTGAACCTGGTCGAGCAGCGGCTGCGCGCGGTGGTCAACGCGGTGCTGCGGCCCATCTACGAGCCGGTGCACGGCGAGGAGTGGGTGGTCGCCGCGGCCGGTCCGGCCGGCCACGAGTGGGTGCAGCGGGCCGTCGCGGTGCGCGAGGTCAGCCGCCGCAAGGGCTTCCTGCTCGACCCCGCCGACGACAACGTCCTCAGCTTCCTGACGCTGCCGCAACTGCGCGAGCTGCTGGTCCAGCACTGGCCCTGCTTCGAACCCTACTTCGACGACCGGCGCGACCTCGAACTCGCCCTGGACGAACTCGAAGTGGCCCGGCACGTGGTCTCCCGCAACCGGGCGCTGTCCCGCACGGTGCTGGACCAGGCCGAGCGGGCCTGCGCACGGCTGCTGGAGACGCTGGGCTCGGGCCCGGCGCGTACGGCCGCGCAGCGGCTGCCGGTGGACGCCGTGGAGGAACTGGTCGCCGACCGCTACTCCGACGTGATCGGCGTCTACCCCGACCGGGTGCGCCTCCAGCGCCAACTGCCGGTGGAGGACCTGTTCGCCGGGGCCCGGCGGCTGGACGCGGTCGGCATCGGCCTGAACCTGCTGGTGCAGAACTACTCCGGGCGGCGGCTGGTCCGCCTCGCGGAGTCCGGCTGCCGGGTGCGGCTGCTCTTCCTCAACCCCGCCAGCAGCGCGGTGCGCCGCCGCGAGCGCGAACTCGGCCTCGGGCGCGGCGAGCTGGGCCGCGCGGTGGAGATGAACATCCTGCACATGCGGCGGGTCCGGGCCCGGGTGCGCGACCAGGGCGCCTTCGAGATCCAGGTGTTCGACGAGACACCGCGCTGCACCGCGTACCTGGTGGACGGGGACAGCACCGACGGCCTCGCGGTCGTGCAGACCTATCTGCGCCGGGCCCGCGGCATGGAGGTGCCGGTGATGCTGCTGCGCGGCGGCAACCGGCGGGTGGTGGGCGGTGACACACCGGCCGAGGGCGGTCTGTTCGACGTCTACCGCGAGGAGTTCGAGGGCATCTGGGCCGACTCCCGCCCGGTGTCCTGACCCGCCCCCGCCCCCTACCACGCGCCCGGTGCGTCAACGGCCCGGCCCCGGGGCCGGAGTGTCAGTGCTTCAGGCGATGATGGCTGGGCACACGGGGGAGAACGGCTGGAAGGACACGCCATGGCATGGCACGAGGATCTGCTGGTCGGCTTCGACCTGGAGACCACGGGGACCGATCCGCGGCAGGCCCGCATCGTGACCGCGGCGGTCACGGAGGTCAAGGCGGGGGAGCCGGTGCGGCATCGCGGGTGGCTCGCCGACCCGGGCGTGCCCATCCCGGCGGAGACCACCGCCATACACGGCGTCAGCACCGAGCGGGCCACCGCGGAGGGGCGGCCCGCCGCCGAGGTCGTCGCCGAGGTCGCGGACGCGCTGCGGGGCTACTGGGCGGCGCGGGTGCCGGTCGTCGTCTACAACGCGCCCTTCGACCTCACCCTGCTGGACGAGGAGTTGGCGCGGTACGCACTGCCCCGGCTCACCGCGCAGGGCGGCACCGCCGGACCGGTGATCGACCCGCTCGTCATCGACCGGGCGCTGGACCGCTACCGCCGCGGCAAGCGGACGCTCGAAGCCGCCTGCGGGGTCTACGGAGTGGTGCTCGACGGCGCCCACGAGGCGGGCGCCGACGCCCTCGCGGCGGTCCGGGTGGCCCGGGCGGTGGCGCTGCGGTACGCCGAAGCGGGGGAGGCCGATCTGTGGGAGCTCCAGGACAAGCAGCGGGCCTGGTACGCGGCGTGGGCGGAGGACTTCCAGGGGTGGCTGCGCCGCAAGGACGCTGCCGCTGTGGTGGACCCGAACTGGCCGCTCCGCGGGTAAGCCGGGTGCCCCCGGGGTGCCCCGTCCTGGGGGTGCCGGATCTGACGGTCCGCTGTGGCTGGTCGCGCAGTTCTCCCCCAGAGCTTCGCCTGGGAGGTGCCCCCACGCGCCCCTGAGCAACTGCGGCTTCTTCCGCGAAAAGAGCCGAGCATCACCAGGGGCGCGTGGGGCCAAGGGGGACCCCGTGGGCGGTGCGGGTCAGAAGGAGTACCAGCGGACGGACGGGTCCTCGGCTCTCAGGGAGGCAACCCTCCGGCGGAACTCGGTGCGGGCCGCGGGGTTGGCGGGGGCGTGCTGGGCGACCCAGGCGCACCCGGCGGTCTCGCGGGCGCCGCGCAGCGCCTCGTAGCCGTCCCAGGTGGTGACGTCCCAGCCGTAGGCGGCGGTGAAGGCGTCGTAGTCGCAGGCGGGCACCCCGTAGCGGTCGCGGCTGAGCGCCTGGACGACGAGGTCGTGCTCGCGCAGGTCGGAGGAGAAGGTCTCCAGGTCCAGCAGGACCGGCCCGTCGGGCCCGATGTGCACGTTGCGGGGCAGGGCGTCGCCGTGGATCGGGCCGCGCGGCAGGCGCGGTACGAGGTGGGCCGCGGCCTGGGCGAACTCGTCTCTGCGGTGGCGCAGGTAGGCCACGTCGGCGGGGTCCACGAAGTCGCCGGCGGCGCGCAGCCACCGCTCCACCCCGGCCAGCAGGTCCCGCGGCGGCAGCCCGAAGTCCGGTTCCGGCAGGGCGTGGACGAGCCGCAGCAGCGGCGCCACGTCGACCGTCTCGGCCGGCCGCAGCGACTCCGGCAGCCGCTGCCAGTAGGTGATCGGGTGCCCTTCCACGAGCCGCACCTCGGACTCGGCCGAGCGCACCGCGGGCACGTCGTGCTTGGCGAGCCAGTCCGCGGTGCGCACCTCGCGCTTGGCCCGGTCCAGCAGGTCGGAGCCGCGCCCCACTTTGATCACCAGCCGCCCGGCGGCGAACACCGCGTTCTCCCCGAAGGAGAGCAGGTCCGCCTCCCGGTGCCCGGCCGCGTCCAGCACCGCCCGCGCCCGGTCCTGCGTGAACACCGCGTCCGCCATGCCCAGCCTCTCGCTTCTTCGCCCTGCGGCCCACCCGCAACCGTCCGACCGCATATGCCAGAGGTATCGGCATGCGGCGGCGCCACGGCAAGTCTCGCACCCGCGCCCTGTGGATTCCCTCGTGGTTTCCGGGAAGTCCGCTGGGAGTTGCCGCGAATACGTACCCGCCGTACCGATGAGTTACGACCCCGGCACTGGTCGTATCACGTGACGGCCCCCGCAGGTGGCCGAAACGGGCCAGCGAGCCGGACCGAAAACGTGAGACGGGACGCGAGGTGGCGCAGTGGCGAGGGTGGTGTCCCTGGACGCGGGCGGCCTCGCCGCCGACCGGGGCACGCTGGCCGCGCTCGCCCGGGTGGCCCTGGCCGCGCGCCGCTCCGGCCGCCGGGTGCGGCTGCGCGGCGCCTCGCCCGCGTTACGTGGCCTGCTCGAACTCGCCGGGCTCGGCGGGCAGTTCGAGTGGCAGCCCGAAGAGCGGGAAGAGCCGCTGCACGTCGAGGAAGGAGTTGAGCCCGCTGACACGGCCGGCGGAGACCTCCAGCACTTGCAGGGCCCACGCGCGGTGGCCGCGCCCGGCGGGGTCCCGGCGGTACTGGCCGAAACCGAGCGTGCCGTTGGCGGCGACCGGCAGCAGCCGTGAGCCCTCGCACTCCCGGCCGGTGCCGGTCAGCCAGGCCCGTATCTGCTCATGGCCGCGCAGCCACATCGGGTACGGCGGCATGGACAAGGTGGCGTCCTGGTGGAGGAGTTCGGTCAGGGCGTCCAGGTCGTACCGCTCGAAGGCGTCGACATAGCGCTCCAGCAGCAGCTGCTGCTCCCGGTCCATGGCCGCGGGAGCCGCCGCCGGGCCGGACGTGGGGGCGCCGGAGGGGGTTTGCCCGGCCTCGTGGGAGGAGGAGACCCCGGCGCCGGCCAGGGTGGCGCGGGCGCGTTGCAGGGCGCTGTTCACCGACGCCACGGTGGTGCCCAGCAGTTCGGCGGTCTCGCTCGCCTTCCAGGCCAGCACCTCCCGCAGGATCAGCACCGCGCGCTGCCGGGGCGGCAGGTGCTGGAGCGCGGCCACGAAGGCGAGCCGGATGCTCTCGCGGGAGACCACCACGTCCGCCGGGTCGCCCGACGACGGCAGGGCCCGCACGTCCGGCACCGGCTCCACCCACTCCGCGGCCGGGGTGCGGTCGGGCAGCATCGCGTCGGCCCGGCCGGCCGGGGACAGGTCCATCGGCCGGGCCCGTCGCCGGCCGGCCTTCAGGCTGTCCAGGCAGACGTTCGTCGCGATGCGGTACAGCCACGAGCGCAGGCTCGCCCGGCCCTCGAAGCCGCCGGCGCCGCGCCAGGCGCGCACCATCGTCTCCTGCACCGCGTCCTCGGCCTCGAAGGCGGAGCCGAGCATGCGGTAGCAGTACCCGGTCAACTCCGCCCGGTGCGCCTCCAGCCGCTCCTCGATCCCGCCGCCGGGTCCGGCCGGTCCGGCCGCCACCGCGGCCCGCGTGCTCTGCCCTACGCTCATGACGGCCACCGTACCGGCGGGCACCGACAGTGCCCCCGAACCGAGGCGGCGCGGGGGCACTGTCGTTGATCCGTGCAGGTCGCGGGGGTTCAGACCCGGTCGGGGACCGCGTGGCGCGGCCGGTCGCCGGCGGCCGGCGGCTCCGACACGGCCGACTCGTCGTGCGTCATGTCCGGCAGCCAGTGCAGCCACCGCGGCAGGTACCAGTTGCGCTCGTCGAGCAGCGTCATCAGCGCCGGCAGCAGCACCCCGCGGATCACGGTGGCGTCCACCAGCACCGCGCAGGCCAGGCCGACCCCCATCTGCTTCATGCTCTGCATCGACAGTGTCCCGAAGATCGCGAAGACCGCGACCATGATGACGGCGGCGCTGGTGACCACGCCCGCGGTGGTGGTGATGCCGTGCTCGATGGCGCCCTTGGTGGTCAGGCCGCGGCTGCGGGCCTCGCGGATACGGGAGACCACGAACACGTGGTAGTCCATGCTCAGCCCGAAGAGGATCACGAACAGGAACAGCGGCAGCCAGGCCACCACCGCGCCGCTGCTGTGCGCGCCGACCAGCGAGGCGCCCACGCCGTGCTGGAAGACCAGGGTCAGCACCCCGTAGGCGGCGCCCACCGACAGCAGGTTCAGCGCGATCGAGGTCAGTGCGACGGTCAGCGACCGGAAGGACAGCAGCATCAGCAGGAAGGCGAAGACGATCACGAACGCGAACACCGGCGGCACGCTGCTGGTGATCTTGTGGGTGAAGTCCATCGAGGACGCGGTCTCACCGGTGACCGGCGCCTGCACCCCGCCGACCTTCCCGAGCGTGTCGGGCCGTACCTGGTCGCGCAGCAGGCGCACGTCGGCCTCGGCCTTGGCGCGGTCGCTGCCGCCGGCCAGGGGGACGTCGATCTGGGCGACGTTCTGCGCGCTGTGCACGGTGACGGTGACCGGGCCGGTGCTGGCGCCCGAACGGACCGCCTCCGCGCGGAAGTCGGCGATGGCCTTCTTCACCTGCGGCGCGTTGATCGCGTCGGCCTTGACCACCACGTGCGCCGGGTCGGGACCGCCGGGGAAGGCGGCGTTGATGTGCTCGTAGGTCTTGATGATCGGCAGGCCGTCGCCCAGCTCCTGCTGGGTGGTCAGGTTCGCGGTGTGCATCGAGAAGGCGGGCACCGCGAGTGCGATCAGGGCGCCGCCGGCGACCAGCGTGGAGACCTTGGGGTGGCGCAGCACCGGCCGCAGCACGGTCCGCCAGAAGCGGCTGCCGCCGTGCGCGGCCTGGGCGCGGGCCCCGGCGCCGCGGGACCTGCGGCCGATCAGCGGCACCCGGCCCTTCTCGACGCGCTCGCCGAGGATCGACAGCAGCGCGGGCAGCACCGTCACGGAGCCGAACATCGCGATCGCCACCACGATCATCGTGGCCATGCCCATCGCCTTGAAGTCGCCGATGCCGGTGAAGAGCATCCCGGCCATCGCCACGATCACGGTGAACCCGGAGATCAGCACCGCCCGGCCGGAGGTGGCCGCGGCGATCCGCAGCGCGGTGGCCGCGTCGTGGCCGGCGGCGCGCTCCTCGCGCTCCCGGCGCAGGTAGAACAGGCAGTAGTCGACGCCGACGGCCAGACCCACCAGCAGCATCACGGAGTTCGCGGTGTCGCTCATCGGGATGGCGTGGCTGACCAGCGCCACCACCCCGCCGGCGCCGAGGAACGCGGTGATCGCCAGTGCCACCGGCAGCAGCGCGGCGACCAGCGCGCCGAACGCGATCAGCAGGATGGCCAGCGCGACCGGCACCGCGGAGTACTCGGCGGTCTTGAAGTCGCTGCCGAAGGCGTTGTTGACCGCGTGGTCGCCGCTGGCGTCGCCGAACTCCTCGATCCGCAGGTCCGGGTGGGCCCGCTGGGTCTTCGCCACCGCGTCGAGCACCGGCTGCACATGGTCGGGGGCGTCGTCGGCCGACCCGCGCATGTCGAACCGGACCAGCGCCGAGCGGTGGTCCTCGGATATGGCCTGGGTGTCGTACGGCGAGGTGATCGCGGTCGTCAGGCCGGTGGCGCGCACCGCGCCCACCACGTCGGCGACCGCGGTGCGGACCGCCGGGTCGGTGACGGTGCCGTGCGGGGTCTGCACCAGCACCATCTCGCCGGCCTTGTCCTGGAGCCCGGCGTCGTCGATGATCGTCGCCGCCTGGTTGACCTCGCCGGCCATGGAACGGGACTGGTCCAGGTCGGTGCGGCCGACCGACTGGCCGATCACCATGACGGCGATGACGAAGAGCAGCCAGCCGCCGACCGCCGCCCAGCGGTGCCGGGCGCTCCAGCCTCCCATGGCCGCCGCGATGCCCGTTCTGCTGCCGTGTGCGCGAGCGCGACTCACGGTGTCCCCCTTGAAGGATCGTCGTGGGTGGCGGCTTGTCGACCTGCCGCTCTGTCACCCATGACGCTATGGGCCCGGGGGACGCGCACCCATCCGGCCAACAGGTGACTTCCGGTGAGGTGTTCTCCCTCCTGAGGGTGGGGCTGTCCCCACCCCGGCGTCGGGGGCGGGCCCTGACCGCGGCGGTGGCTGCCCCTTACACGCAGCGCGCGGCGGGCGGCGCGGGCCGGTTCAGGCAGCGGGCGCGCCGGACCCGGCGCCGGCCAGCGCGGGCCGCAGGACCGGGCCGGGCAGCGCCTCGTCGTAGCGGCGCAGCAGCAGTTCGGCCACCTCGGGCGCCGGGCCCAGCACGTCGGCGAGCACGTCCGCGCCTGCCTCCCGCGCGCCCCGCGCGATCCGGTCCGGCAGGAAGCCGGGCGCGAGCACATACGGCGCCACGGCGATCCGCCGTACGCCCTCCGCGCGCAGCGCGCGCACCGCGTCCTCGGTGCGCGGCAGGCAGGCGGAGGCGAACGCGGGCCGCACGGCGCACCAACCGGTACGCCGCCACTCCCGCGCGATATCAGCGAGCACCGCGCCCGCCTCCGGGTCGGTGGAGCCGGCCGACGCCAGGACGACGCCGGTGCCGGCCCGGTCGCGGCGCCGTACCCCGGCCGCCCGCAGCCGCCGCTCCAGGGCGGCGACCAGCAGCGGCGAGGGGCCGAGCACGCCCGCGGTCCGCAGCCGCAGCCCCGGCAGGCGCGCGGCGGCGTCCGCCAGCACCGCCGGGATGTCGGCCTTGGCGTGGAAGGCCCGGGTCAGCAGCAGCGGCAGCGCCACCACCTCGCGCACCCCGCCGCCGGCCAGCTCCCGCAGCGCGTCGGGCACCGACGGGGTGCAGAAGTCGAGGAACGCGGTGTCCACCCGCAGCCCCGGGCGGGCCGCGGCCGCCCGCGCGGTGAGCGCCCGTACGGTCGCGGCGTGCCGCGGGTCGCGCGAGCCGTGCGCGATCACCAGCAGCGCGGGCGGGTCCGTACGGGCGCGGCGCACGGCTACTGGGCCCGCGCGGTCAGGCCGCGGCTGCGCAGCACCCACCGCTCCAGCGGGCTGAAGACGATCAGGTCGATCGCGATGCCCACCACGAGGATCAGCAGGATGCCGAGGAAGACCCCGGCCATGTCGGACGCCTCCCGCATGTTCTCCAGGTAGCGGCCCAGCCCCACCCCGAGGTCCGGGGAGGACGCGATCAGCTCGGCGGCCATCAGGGAGCGCCAGGAGAACGCCCAGCCCTGCTTCAGCCCCGCGACGTAGCCGGGCAGGGCGGCGGGCAGCAGGATGAACCAGGCGCCGCGCAGCCCGGTCGCGCCGATGGTGCGGCCGGCCCGCAGGTACAGCGGCGGCACCTGGTCGATGCCGGCCACCAGGCCGTTGGCGATCGACGGGACCGCGCCGAGCAGGATCACCGCGTACATCGCCGAGTCGCTCAGCCCCAGCCAGATCACCGCGGCCGGCACCCACGCCACCGACGGCAGCGACTGGAGCCCGGACAGGATCGGCCCGATCGCCGCCCGCACGAACGGCACCCGGGCGACCAGCAGGCCCAGCGGGGTGCCGATCACCAGCGCGGCCAGGAAGCCGAGCAGGCCGCGCTCCACGCTGGTCCAGATGATCGAGAACAGGTCGCCGGCGTTCCACCGGTCCACCAGCTCCTGCCACACCGCGTGCGGGCTGGGCAGCTTCGTCGGGTCGGCGACCTTGCCCCACGCGCACAGCTGCCAGACCACCAGCACCAGCACGGCCGCGCTCAGCGGCGGCAGCACCTTCTTCAGCAGCACCTGGCCGACCGGGGTGCGGCCGGCCGCGACGGTCTCCAGCGCGTCCAGGCCGGCCTCCAGGCCGGACAGGTCCTGCTCCTGCCGGGCGTCCTGCTCCTGCCGCGCCCGCTGGTCGCCGCCGAGCGGCTCGGTGCCCTTCGCTCCGGTCTCAGTGCTGGCCATGGCGGCGGATCTCCCCACGGAGTTCTTCGGTGATCTCGACGGACAGGTCGGCCACGCCCGCGTCCTCGATGCGGCGCGGCTGCGGGATGTCGATGGCCCACTCCCGGTTGATCCGGCCGGGCCGCGAGGACAGCAGCACGACCCGCTGCGCGAGCCGGACCGCCTCGCGCACGTTGTGCGTCACGAACAGCACCGACAGGTCCGTCTCGGACCACACCCGGGTCAGCTCGTCGTGCAGCACGTCCCGGGTGATCGCGTCGAGCGCCGCGAACGGCTCGTCCATCAGCAGCAGCTGGCTGTCCTGGGCGAGCGCCCGGGCCAGCGCGACGCGCTGCCGCATGCCGCCGGACAGCTCGTGCACCCGCTTGCCGTAGGCGCCGCCGAGCCGCACCAGCGACAGCAGCCGCTCGGCCTCGGTCCGGCGCTCCTCGCGCGGCACCCCGCGCAGCCGCAGCGCCAGTTCGATGTTCTTGCCGGCGGTCAGCCACGGGAACAGCGCGTGCTCCTGGAACATCAGCGCCGGCCGCCCGCCGGGCGTCTCGATGGCGCCGGCCGACGGCTTGTCCAGCCCGGCCACCAGGTTCAGCAGGGTGGACTTGCCGCACCCCGAAGCCCCCAGGAGGCAGACGAACTCGCCCGGTGCCACGTCCAGCGTGATGTCGTCCAGCACGAGCTGCCCGGCGCCGGGCCGGCCGAACGCCTTCGAAACATGGTCGATGCGCGCGGCGTACCCGGCGGGTCCCGCCGACGGTGCCGCGGGGCCGGTGAGGGTGTCGGCCATGGTGGTCACCTCCTGGGGTCCTCGGTTGCACATGGGATGCGGTGGATGGGAGCGGGGATTACTGGGTGCCGAGCCCGGCGGCACTGACCGTCGGCTTGCCCTGCTCCTTGAGGACCTTGTTGAGCAGCGTCAGGTCGTAGATCCCGTCCAGCTTCGGCGACTTGAGCAGGCCCGCCGCCACCGCGTGCTCCGCCTCGGCCTTCGCGGTGCTCGCCAGCGGGTCGTCGACCACGCTGATGGACTTCCACGCCGGGTCGAGCTGGCTGGCCGGCAGCGCCTTCTGGGTCAGCGCCTTGAGCTGGGCGTTGGCGTCGGCCTTCGCCTTGTCGGAGTTGGCGTTGATCCACGCGTTGGTCTTCACCGAGCCGCGCAGCACCGCCTCCACGACGTCCGGGTGCGCGGTGAGGAACTTCTGCGACACGATCACGTTGGTGATCACGAACTGCTTGTTCGGCCACAGCGTGCTCTCGTCGACCAGCACCTTCGCGCCCTCGTCCACCAGCTTCGACGCGGTGGGCTCCGGCACCCACGCGCCGTCGATGGAGCCGTTGGCGTACGCCTGCGGGGTCAGCGAGTTCTCGGTGCGCACCACCGACACGTCGCCCTTGCCGCTCTGCGCGTCGACCTTCCAGCCCTTGGACTTGATGAAGTTCAGCAGCGCCACGTCCTGGGTGTTGCCCAGCTGCGGGGTGGCGATCTTCTTGCCCTTGAGGTCCGCGACCGTCTTGATCTTCTTCGGGTTGACCACCAGCTTCACGCCGCCCGAGGCCGAACCCGAGATGATCTTCAGGTCGGAGCCGTTGGACTGGGTGTAGCCGTTGATGGACGGCGAGGGGCCGATCCAGCCGATGTCGATCGAACCGGCGTTGAGCGCCTCGATCTCCGCCGGGCCCGCGTTGAAGGTGGCCTGCTTGATCTTGGTGCTGCCCAGCTCCTGCTGGAAGAAGCCTTCCTTCAGCCCGACCAGCGCGGTGGCGTGGGTGAGGTTCGGGAAGTACCCGATCTTCACCTCGTCGGTGGAGAGCTTCTTGGTGCTCGCGCTGCCGCTGGCGGCCGGCGCGGTGGTCGCGGAGTCGTCGGACTTGTCGGAGCCGTAGCCGCAGGCGGTCAGCGCGCCGAAGAGGATCGGCAGCGCGGCGGCCGCGGCGAGGAGTCTGCGGCGGCGCGACGAGCGGTGCGGCGCCGAGGTGCGGGGCAGGGCAGACACGGGTGTGTCCCTTCGTAAGGCCCGGCGTGTCGCGCCCGGTGGAGGCTAGGGCGCGGCCGGAGTGGCGTCAGGTCTTCGAAAGCGGGGCCGCGGCGCGGTGCGCCGGGCCCGGTGGGGCGGTCTGGGCCGGGTGGCCGGGCAGCCCGGCGGGACGCCGGGGGTGCGCGGTGCGCGGCACACGGTGGTCGCGGCGGTGGTGCGGGCCGCGGCCGGGCGGGTCAGCCCGCACATCGCGGGACCCCGCCCGTTCCGGCGCCGAGCGTGCCGCTGCCGACCCGCCCGCCTTCCTTCGCGAAGCCCGAGAAGGCTTCCTTGGTGGGCTGCACCGTCAGAAGTCCCATCCGTCGTCGTCGGCGGCCGGTGCCTGCGGGCGGGCGGCGAACGGCTCGCCGGCCATGCCCGCGGTGAGGGTGGCGCCGTCGGCGGGGTCGATCAGCAGGAACGACCCGGTCAGCCGCGACTCGGCGTAGGCGTCGACCGGCAGCGGCTCGGCGGTGCGCAGCACCACCGCGCCGATGTCGTTGACCTCCAGCGCCGCCGGGTGCTCCTCGTGGGCGAGGCCGTCCGACAGGTCGATCCGGTACGGCAGCGCCTTCACGATCGCCTTGACGGTGCGGGTGGCGTGCTTGAGCAGCACCCGCTCGCCGACCCGCAGCGGCCGCTCGTGCAGGTGGCAGGCGGTGGCGGTGATGTCCTGGGTGGTGGCCGGGGCGTGGGCGGTCGGCGCGATCAGGTCGCCGCGGGAGACGTCCACGTCGTCGGTGAGCAGCAGCGTCACCGACTGGGGCGCCCACGCGGTGTCCACGGCCGAGCCGAGCGCGTCGATCCCGGCGATGGTGGTGGTGCGGCCGGAGGGCAGCACCGTCACCGGGTCGCCCACCCGCAGCAGCCCGGAGGCGATCTGCCCGGCGTAGCCGCGGTAGTCGGGGTGCTCGGCGGTCTGCGGCCGGATCACGTACTGCACCGGGAAGCGCGGCGGGCAGGACGTCAGGTCGTGGCCGACCTTCACCGTCTCCAGGTGCTCCAGGACGGTCGGGCCGCCGTACCAGTCCATGTTCGCCGACGGCTCGACCACGTTGTCCCCGGCGAGGGCGGAGATCGGGATGGCGGTGACGTCCGGGATGCCGAGGGAGTCGGCGTAGGCGGTGAACTCCTCGGCGATGGCGGCGAACACGGGTTCGGCGTGGTCGACGAGGTCCATCTTGTTGACGGCGAGGACGACGTGCGGCACGCGCAGCAGTGCGGCGACGGCGGCGTGGCGGCGGGTCTGTTCGACGACGCCGTTGCGGGCGTCGACGAGGACGACGGCGAGTTCTGCGGTGGAGGCGCCGGTGACCATGTTGCGGGTGTACTGCACGTGGCCGGGGGTGTCGGCGAGGATGAAGCGGCGGCGGGCGGTGGCGAAGTAGCGGTAGGCGACGTCGATGGTGATGCCCTGTTCGCGTTCGGCGCGCAGGCCGTCGGTGAGCAGGGCGAGGTCGGGGGCCTGCTGGCCGCGGTCCTGGGAGACGCGCTCGACGGCTTCGAGCTGGTCGGTGAGGACCGACTTGGAGTCGTGGAGCAGGCGGCCGACCAGGGTGGACTTGCCGTCGTCGACGGAGCCGGCGGTGGCGAAGCGCAGCAGGGTGGTGGCCGACAGCTGCTCGGCGGTGATCGGGCTCGTGGTGCCGGTCATGGCTAGAAGTACCCCTCGCGCTTGCGGTCTTCCATCGCGGCCTCGGACATCTTGTCGTCGGCCCGGGTGGCGCCCCGCTCGGTGAGCCGGGAGGCGGCGATCTCGGTGATCACCGCTTCGAGCGTGGTGGCGTCGGAGTCGACCGCGCCGGTGCAGGACATGTCGCCGACGGTGCGGTAGCGCACCAGCCGGGTCTGCACCGGCTCGTCGTCCTTCGGGCCGCCCCACTCGCCGGCGGTCAGCCACATCCCCGAGCGCTGGAAGACCTCCCGGCGGTGCGCGAAGTAGATCTCCGGCAGCGCGATGTGCTCCCGGGCGATGTACTGCCACACGTCCAGCTCGGTCCAGTTCGACAGCGGGAAGACCCGCACGTGCTCGCCCGGGGCGTGCCGGCCGTTGTACAGCGACCACAGCTCGGGGCGCTGGCGGCGCGGGTCCCACTGGGAGAACTCGTCGCGCAGCGAGAAGACCCGCTCCTTCGCGCGGGCCTTCTCCTCGTCGCGCCGCCCGCCGCCGAAGACCGCGTCGAAGCGCTGCTCGCGGATGGCGTCGGTCAGCGGCACCGTCTGGAGCGGGTTGCGCAGGCGGTCCGGGCGCTCGCGCAGCCGCCCGTCGTCGATGTAGTCCTGCACCTTCGCCACGTGCAGCCGCAGCGAGTGCTCGGCCACCGTGCGGTCCCGCAGGGCGAGCACCTCGGGGAAGTTGTGGCCGGTGTCGACGTGCAGCAGGGAGAACGGCACCGCGGCGGGCGCGAACGCCTTGAGCGCCAGGTGCAGCATCACGATCGAGTCCTTGCCGCCGGAGAAGAGGATCACCGGCCGCTCGAACTCGCCCGCGACCTCGCGGAAGATGTGCACCGCCTCGGACTCCAGCGCGTCCAGGTGCGTGAGCGCGTACGGACTGGCACTGGCCCCGCTCTGCGCGACGGTCGTCGTCATGCCCCTACCTCTTCTCGCTCGCGATGCGGCCACTGTCCCCGAGGTACGCGTACACCGCCGCCGCCGACTGCTCGACGGTGCTGCCCTCGGTCTCGATCCGCAGGTCCGGGCGGAGCGGCACCTCGTACGGGTCGTCCACCCCGGTCAGGCCGGTCAGCTGCCCCGCGGCCTGCTTGGCGTACAACCCCTTGACGTCCCGGACCGAGCAGACGTCCACCGGGGTCGCCACATGGACCTCGACGTAGGCGGTGCCGCGCGCCTCGTGGCGCTTGCGGACCGCCTCGCGGCTGTCGGCGTACGGCGCGATCACCGGGACCAGCACCAGCACCCCGTGCGCGGCCAGCAGTTCGGCGACGAAGCCGATCCGCTGCACGTTGGTGTGCCGGTCCTCACGGGTGAAGCCGAGGCCGGCCGAGAGGAACTCGCGGATCTCGTCGCCGTCCAGCACCTCGACCCGCCGGCCCTCCGCGCGCAGCCGGCCGGCCAGCGCGGTGGCGATGGTGGTCTTGCCGGCGCTGGGCAGGCCGGTGAGCCATACGGTGGCTCCGCCGCTCATCCGGTCCTCCTGGTTCCCCGGCGGGTGCGCCGCCGGTCGGTTCGTCGTCGGTTGCGTGCCGCTGCGGGCAGCCGCACTCCGGGGTGTATTCACAGGTTCGACGGCCGGACTCACAGGTGAATCCCGCACTCGGTCTTGCCGAGGCCGGCCCACCGGCCCGACCTGGCGTCCTCGCCCTCGAGCACCCGGCGGGTGCAGGGGGCGCAGCCGACCGAGGCATAGCCGTCCATCAGCAGCGGATTCGTGAGAACCCCGTGCTCGGCGACGTATGTTTCCACGTCTTCCTGTGTCCACCGGGCGATGGGAGCGATCTTCACCTTGCCGCGCCTGGCGTCGAAGCCGACGACGGGCGTGCCGGCCCGGGTCGGGGACTCGTCCCGGCGCAGCCCGGTGGCCCAGGCGTCGTAGTCGCGCAGCCCGGCCTCCAGCGGGGCGACCTTGCGCAGCGCGCAGCACAGGTCAGGGTCGCGGTCGTGCAGCTTCGCGCCGTACTGCGCGTCCTGCTCGGCGACGGTCTGCGCCGGGGTGAGCGTGATCACGTTCACGTCCATCACGGCGTCCACCGCGTCCCGGGTGCCGATGGTCTCCGGGAAGTGGTAGCCGGTGTCGAGGAAGACGACGTCCACGCCGGGCATGGCCCGCGAGGCCAGGTGCGCGACGACGGCGTCCTCCATCGAGGAGGTGACGCAGAAGCGGCTGCCGAACGTGTCGGCGGCCCAGCGCAGCACGTCGAGTGCGGGCGCCTCCTCCAGGTCGCGGCCGGCCTGTTCGGCCAGCCGCTGGAGGTCCTGCGCGGTACGGTGCGGAGCGGTGGTCACGGTGCGCCTCCGTCGGAAGAGCCGTGCGGTGAGGGAGCCTTGAACCCCTCGGCGAGCAGGCCGAGGAACTTCAGCTGGAATGCGCGGTTGCAGGCGCGGCATTCCCAGGCGCCGTGCCCCTGCTCCGAGGGACGCAGGTCCTCGTCGCCGCAGTAGGGGCAGTAGAAGGGCGCGGCGCGCTCCGTCACGACAGTTCCTCCTCGGTGGCTCTGGCCGCCCACTGGGCGAAGCGCTCGCCGTCGCCGCGTCCGGCCTGGAAGCGGCCGAGCACCCGCTCGACGTAGTCGGGCAGGTCGTCGGCGGAGACCTTCAGGCCGCGGACCTTGCGGCCGAAGCCCGGGTCGAGGCCGAGGCCGCCGCCCAGGTGCACCTGGTAGCCCTCGACCTGGTTGCCGTCGGAGTCGGTGATCAGCTGGCCCTTCAGGCCGATGTCCGCGGTCTGGATGCGGGCGCAGGAGTTGGGGCAGCCGTTGATGTTGATGGCGATCGGCTCGTCGAACTCCGGCAGCCGCCGCTCCAGTTCGTCGATGAGCGAGGCGCCGCGGGCCTTGGTCTCCACGATCGCCAGCTTGCAGAACTCGATGCCGGTGCAGGCCATGGTGCCGCGCCGGAAGGGCGAGGGCCGCACCTGGAGGTCGAGCGCCTCCAGCCCGGCGGACAGCGACGCGACCCGGTCCTCCTCGACGTCCAGCACGATCAGCTTCTGGTCGGCGGTGGTGCGCAGCCGGTCCGAGCCGTGCGCGGCGGCGAGTTCGGCGACCTTCGTCAGGACGGCGCCGTCGACCCGGCCGACCCGCGGCGCGAAGCCGATGTAGTAGCGGCCGTCCTTCTGCCGGTGCACGCCGATGTGGTCGCGCCACACCTGCGCCGGCTGCTCGGGCGCGGGCCCGTCGAGCAGCGGGCGCCGCAGGTACTCGTCCTGGAGCACCTGGCGGAACTTCTCCGCGCCCCAGTCGGCGAGCAGGAACTTCAGCCGGGCGCGCGAGCGCAGCCGCCGGTAGCCGTAGTCGCGGAAGATGCCGACCACGCCGGCCCACACCTCGGGCACCTCGCCCAGCGGCACCCACGCGCCCAGCCGCACGCCCAGCTTGGGGTTGGTGGACAGGCCGCCGCCGACCCACAGGTCGAAGCCGGGGCCGTGCTCGGGGTGGTCGACCCCGACGAACGCGATGTCGTTGATCTCGTGCACCACGTCCAGCAGCGGGGAGCCGGAGATCGCGGTCTTGAACTTGCGCGGCAGGTTGGAGAACTCCTTGCTGCCGATGTAGCGGGCGTGGATCTCCTCGATCGCCGGGGTGCCGTCGACGATCTCGTCCTCGGCGATGCCCGCGACGGGGGAGCCGAGGATCACCCGGGGCACGTCGCCGCACGCCTCGGTGGTGGACAGGCCCACCTCCTCCAGCCGCCGCCAGATCTCCGGCACGTCCTCGATCCTGATCCAGTGGTACTGGATGTTCTGCCGGTCGGTGAGGTCGGCGGTGCCGCGGGCGAACTCCTGGGAGATCTCGCCGATCACCCGCAGCTGGGCCACGGTCAGACGGCCGCCGTCGATCCGCACCCGCATCATGAAGTAGCTGTCCTCCAGCTCCTCCGGTTCCAGCGCGCCGGTGCGGCCGCCGTCGATCCCGGGCCGCCGCTGGGTGTACAGCCCCCACCAGCGCATCCGGCCGCGCAGGTCGGCGCCGTCGATCGAGTCGAAGCCGCGGTGCGCGTAGATCGTCTCGATCCGGGTGCGCACGTTGAGGCCGTCGTCGTCCTTCTTGGACTGCTCGTTGGCGTTCAGCGGAGTGAAGTGGCCCAGCGCCCACTGGCCTTCGCCGCGGTGCCGCCCGGTCCTGCGGCGGGCGGCCGCGGCCTTCGGAGCGGGGCTCCCGGCCGGGGGCTGGGGGGACTCAGGGCTGGAGGCCATGGCGATGCGTCCTTCGGGCAGGCGTATACGGGTCGGTACGGCGCGAGGCGGCTGCATGCGGCCGGGAGCGACCCGGGGGTGCCTGCGCGGGCGCAGGGCATCACGGCTCGCCGAAGACGGCAGGCGGCTCTCACGCATCCACGACGGCGGGGACGGCGGGGGTCGGCGCTCAGCGCGCCGTCAGGTGCTCAGCCCGCCGGACAGATGGCGCTGGACACACGGCAGAAGTCGACGTGCGGCCGACCTACCAAGGTGATTCCAGTGCGTGACATGTCGAAAGCGTGGCACGCAGATGTTCGGACAGTCCACCATTATCCACCATGTGGACCACTTCATCTCGAATAGCGGTCACGCTTGTTTTTAAGGGGCGCGGGGAACTGCGCGCCAAGCCCCCCACCGGCAGGTGGTCCCGGAACCGACAGCACCATTTGCCCCGGGGGGGTCCCGTCACCCCCGCTCCGCCAGAACCGCCGGCGCGAGCGAATGCGGGAGCAGGTCGGCCGGCCGCCCGGGCCGCAGCACCTCCACGCCGACCCCGTCGGCGAAACGATACGGCCGGTGCGCCAGCACCCCCGCCAGGGTCCGCCGCAGCCGCGACATCTCCGCCCGTACGGTCACCGCCCGGCTCGGGTCGCCGAACAGGTCCGCCGCCAGCTGCGTCGCGCTGCGCCCGCCCGGGTACAGCGCCAGCACGAACAGCAGCTCCGCGTGGCGCGGGCTCAGCCGCTGCGACCACGGCCCGGCCGGGCCGTGCACCGTCACCTCGGCACCCTGCGCCCCGCTCAGGTCCAGCACCACGCGGTGCGCCGCCGCCGGCCGCTCCCGCTCGCCGACCCGCACCAGCCAGCCGCCCGGCAGCGGGTCCAGCTCGCACAGGCCCAGCGTCGGCAGCCACACCTGCCCGGCCCGTACCCGCGCGGGCAGCGCGACCCGGTCGGCGCAGGCCATCCCGGTCACCGCGGCGACCCAGCCGTTGCGGTCGACCACCAGCGCCTGCCCGGACAGCCGGGTCAGCAGCGGCGCCGCCACCGACCGCAGCCGCCCCACCGCCTCCCAGTGCCGGGCCCGCAGCTCGCCCTCCGCGACCCGGGCCACCGCCGACACCAGCGCCAGCGTCGCGGGGTTCAGGCTGGTCGCGGGGCCGCTGACGTCGACCACGCCCAGCAGCCGGCCGTCCCGCGGGTCGTGCAGCGGCGCGGCGGCGCACGTCCAGCTGTGCAGGGTGCGGACGAAGTGCTCGGCCGAGTGCACCTGGAGCGGGGTACGGGTCACCAGCGCGGTGCCGATCGCATTGGTGCCCACGGCGTTCTCGGCCCAGGAGGCGCCCTCGGCGAAGCCCACCCGGTCCGCCCGGCGGCGGATCGCGTGGCTGCCGTCGCGCCACAGCACCCGGCCCTCGGCGTCGGTGACGACCATGATGTGCCAGGTCGCGTCCGCGACCGCGACCAGGCCGTCCCGCAGGCTCGGCATGATCTCCGCGAGCGGGGTGGCGTGCCGGCGCTGCTCGACCTCGTCGGTGCTCAGGATGCGGTGCGCCGCGCCCATGTCCGGATCGACGCCCAACTGCTGCGCGCGCGTCCACGACTCGCTGATCACCGTACGCGGCCCGGTGGCCGGACGCGGCGCCCGGCCGGACCAGGCGGCGTCCCGGACCGGCGCCGGCAGGTGTGCCGCAGGCCGGCCGCCGGTGCCCACCGGCCGCGCCGGACCGATCCGAAGGTGTGCCATCTCGCCTCCGCTCAGCCCCGTTGCCCAGTATCGGTGGTCGGTGTGCCCACGCCCTCGCGCCCGCCGGACCGGCCGGACCACGTGCAACGTGCTGCAACCCTTGCGAGCGTACGCGACTTTGACGGACAGTGACGGCACGTCACCGACCTCGCACATCTGCAACTCGCGGTCGGTGGCGGCCCGTCGCGTACGGGTCGCGTTACCGGAGGTGGTGCCGAGTCGGCGCGGCGCCACCTCCGCCCCCCTTTGTACGGCGGCCGGCTCAGACCGCGACCGGCCGGGCCCGCTCCACCAGCGCGGCCAGGTCCGCCGAAGCGGACAGCGTGCCGAAGGTGGCGCCCCAGTCCCGGCCCAGCCGCGACGCGCAGAACGCGTCGGCGACCGGCGCGGGCGCGAACCGCACCAGCAGCGAGCCCTGGAAGACCAGCGCCATCCGCTCCACCACCCGCCGCGCGCGCGTCTCGACGCCCTCCAGGTCCGCGAGGTCGGTGAGCAGGTCCTTCACCGCCGCGTCCAGCCGGGGGTCCGCGCCGTGCGCGAGGCCGACCTCGGCGAGGAAGGCGTCCACCGCCTGCGGTTCACGGCCCAGCACCCGCAGCACGTCGAGCGCCTGCACGTTGCCGGAGCCCTCCCACACCGAGTTAAGCGGCGACTCCCGGAAGATCCGCGGCATGCCGGACTCCTCCACGTAGCCGTTCCCGCCCAGGCACTCCAGCGCCTCCACCGCCACCGCCGGGCACCGCTTGGTCACCCAGAACTTCGTCACCGCGACCGCCAGCCGCCGCAGGGCGCGCTCGCGCGGGGTGTCCGCGTCGTAGGCCGCCGCCAGCCGCAGCACCGCGGTGGTCGCCGCCTCCGACTCCAGCGCCAGGTCGGCCAGGACGTTGCGCATCAGCGGCTTGTCGATCAGCGGCCCGCCGAACGCGCTGCGGTACGCGGCGTGGTGCACGGCCTGCGCGACCGCCTGCCGCATCAGCGCGGCCGAACCCAGCGCGCAGTCCAGCCGGGTGGCGGCCACCATCTCGATGATCGTGGCGACCCCGCGGCCCTCCTCGCCGACCCGGCGCGCCCAGGTGCCGGCGAACTCCACCTCCGAGGAGGCGTTGGAGCGGTTGCCGAGCTTGTCCTTCAGCCGCTGGATCGCGAAGGCGTTGCGGCTGCCGTCGGCGAGCACCCGCGGCACCAGGAAGCAGGTCAGCCGCTGCCCGCCGTCGGCCGGCACCTGCGCCAGCACCAGGAAGCCGTCCGACATCGGCGCCGAGCAGAACCACTTGTGGCCGGTGAGCGCATAGGTGCCGTCCTCCGCCAGCGGCCGCGCGGTGGTGGTGTTCGCGCGGACGTCCGAGCCGCCCTGCTTCTCGGTCATGCCCATCCCGAACAGCGCGCCCGGCTTCTGCCCCGGCGCGACCAGCCGCGGGTCGTAGACGTGCGCGCCCAGCCGCGGCTCCCACTCGGCGGCCAGCCGCGGGTCGGCGCGCAGCGCGGGCACCGCGGCATGGGTCATCGACACCGGGCAGCCGTGCCCGGCCTCGGCCTGCGTCCACACCATGAAGCCCGCCGCGCGCCGCAGGTGCCCGTCCGGCCGCGACCAGGCGTCGGTCAGGCCCGAGGTGACCGCGTGGCCCAGCAGCCGGTGCCAGGACGGGTGGAAGTCGACCTCGTCGATCCGGTTGCCGTACCGGTCGTGGGTACGCAGCACGGGGGAGTAGGTGTTCGCCTCCTCGCCCCAGCGCTGCGCCTGCGCCGAGCCCGCGGCCCGGCCGAGGTCGCTGAGCTCGCCGTCGATCTCCGCCAGCCGCTCCGGGGCCGCGTGCCGCGCCACGCCTTCGGCGAGCGCGCGGTCCGTTCTGTACACGTCATGGCCGACCAGGGGCGGCGCCTGGTTCGTGACCGTGTGAGTGGGGGCAGTCATGCCAGCTAACGTAAGGGCGTGCAAGCAGCAGACGAAAGAAGCCACCGGAGACCGGGCCGGTGGCGCAGGGCCCGCGCGCTGTACCGGAATGTCTCCAAACGCCGGATGGCCTGGCTGCTGCTCAAGGACACGGTGGACTCCTGCATGGAGTACCGCGTCACCGGGCTGGCCGCCGAGGCGGCCTTCTTCGTGCTGCTGTCGCTGCCGCCGCTGCTGCTCGGGCTGGTCGGCGCGCTCGGTTACGTGGACACCGTGGTCGGCCTGGACACCATCGACCACATCCGGCACAACATCCTCAAGGCGTCCGCCACGGTGCTGTCCGACAAGGGCGTCAACCAACTGGTCAAGCCGCTGGTGGACGACGTCTTCCACGGCCGCCGCCCGGACCTGATCTCCATCGGCTTCCTGATCGCCCTGTGGTCCGGCTCCCGCGCGGTCAACGTCTTCGTCGACACCATCACCATCATGTACGGCCTGGAGGGCCGCCGCGGCATCGTCCGCACCCGCCTGATGTCGCTGCTGCTGTACGTGGCCGCGCTGCTGGTCGGCGCCGCGGTGCTGCCGCTGGTGGTGGTCGGCCCCGGCACGCTCACCCGCTACCTGCCCGGCGGCAGCGCCACCGAGCACATCCTGTACTGGCCGGCCGCGCTGTTCGCCGTGATCGCCTTCCTCACCACGCTGTACCACGTCTCGGTGCCGGTCCGCTCGCCCTGGTACGAGGACGTGCCCGGGGCGCTGGTGGCGCTGCTGATGTGGGTGGTCGGCAGCTTCGTGCTGCGGATCTACCTCACCCACGCCGTCGAGGGGCACACGATCTACGGGTCGCTGGCCGCGCCGGTCGCGGTGCTGCTGTGGATAGGGGTGTCCGCGTTCGCCGTGCTGGTGGGCGCGGCCGTCAACGCCGCCGTGGACCGGGTGTGGCCGTCGGTCGCCACGTCCCTGGCCCGCGAGGAGAACGACCGGCTGCGGGAGGCGGCCGCCGCCGCGGTGGTGGCCCGCGCGGTCGCCGCCCGCCGGGCCCGGCACGCGGCGCCCAGCACCGGGGAAGAGGAGGAGCGGGAGGCGCAGTTGCCGCCGGCGGAGTACCCGGAGCGCTGGGCCGACTTCCACCCGCACCTCGACATCAGGGCGCGGCTGCGGTCCGCCCGCCCGGGCAGCTCCCCGCGCCGCCGCCCCCCGGCGCCCGACCTGCCGGACTACCCGGGCCAGGTGCCCCCGGTGCCCCCGCCGCCGCGGATGCCGCCCCCGATGCCGCCCCTGCCCCCGCGCGCCCCGCACTTCCCGGACGACCGCTCGCACGGTTAGGGCGCGCCGCGGCCCGCCCCGCGGGTGGCGGGGCGGGCCGGGCGTCATGTGACGGCGGGGAGGCCGTCAGCTCGTGGGGATCACATCCGGGTTGTCCGCGTTGGTGAGCGTCTCCCATGCCACGAACAGCGCGTTGGTGCCCGCCGGGCGCTGCGACTCCGTCAGCGCCTGGGTGTTGGTCATCGCGATGCCCATCCGGTTGTGCAGCGCGTTGAACCCGACCTCCGTCACCGGCCCGAGCCCGAGGTTGAGCTGCCCGCCGCACAGCCAGGACGGCGGGGCCGTCCCCAGCTCGTACTTCGACTGGAAGCCGAGCGCCTGCCGCAGCCGCTCACCGACCTGCGGGTAGAGGTCCTGCCCCTGGATCGCGGCGGTCTCGGCGACGTCGGAGATCGACGCGATGCCGTACCCGGTGTGGGTGAAGTCGCGGCAGGTCTCCTGGGTCAGCCCGGTGACGAACGTGGACTGCCCCTGCCAGTAGCTGATGATCTTCGCGGAGGTGTCCAGCCCGCTGCCGGGCACCGTCTTGGGCAGCGCGCCGTCCGTGGACAGGTAGACGTAGGCGGCGACGCGGTTGAGGTAGCGGGTGATCGCCTTGTCGTAGTCCGCGGAGTCGTCGAGGAAGACGGAGATGCCGACCGCGGCCTCCATCATCACCAGTTCCCAGTTGCCGTTGCTGTTGGAGCCGTTGATCACCTCGGGCAGGTAGACGTCGCGCAGCATGTCCGAGAACCGCGCGATGTCCGCCGGCGACCAGCCGTCGTACGTGTAGCGGATGATCTCCGCGGCGCGCGGCCACACCGAGCCGGCCCACCCGGTCTGGAGGGGCGCGTTGCTGTTGGTGTGCTCGGTGATCGTCGACGACCAGGCGTTCATCAGCTCGATCGACTTCTGCGCGTAGGCGCTGTTGCCGGTGATGTACCAGGCCAGCGCGTCGGTGTACGCGGCGATCGCGTCCTGCCGCTCGTCCGTGCAGCCGTTGTCGGGGTTGGAGTACGACCCGCACTCCACGTCGGCGCGCGGTTTGGGGGTGCGGGACAGGGAGGCGTACGAACTCCCGATCATCTGGTTGTACGCGTCCTTCCACGGCTCCGCGTTCGCCTGCACCTGCTCCTTGACGTAGGCGAGTTGGGGCAGGCTGACCAGGACGCCCGGGTGCGTGAAGGTGGTGGGCGCGGCGGCCACGGCGGGGGCGGCGTGTGGGGCCGGGGCGGCAGTGGCGGTGGCGGTCCCGGGCAGTGCGGTGAGCGCGGTGCCGAGGGCGGCGGCCGCGGCGGCCAGCCCGGTGGCCCGGCGGAAGCGTTTCCGCCGGGGGCTGCCGGTGCTCCGGGTGCTCCGGGCGTCGTGGGTGCGGTGGGGGAATCTGCGCATGGTGGGGGCTCCTTGCTCCGCGGTGGGGCGGGAGGTGAGGTGCGGCCGGGCAGTGTAAGGAAACTTTCCTTTCCGTGGTACGCGAGGATCGCGCCCTCCACCGCCCCAGTCAAGGGGCTGAACAAAGGTCAATGACCTGAACCCGCACCCGAATTGCCTCCTTCCGAGGGCATCGCCCACCGGGTCGGACACGTCTACCTGGCGGGCGGGGCCGCCCTGTGCGGGGGGACGGCGCGGTGGCGTGCGGGGTCAGGAGGGGTAGGTGTGGGTGTCGGACGGGGGGATGGTGGCCCACAGGGCGGTGCCCTCGCCGGGGGAGAGGTCGGCGACCGCGGGTGGGGGGAGGTCGGCGGTGAGGGGGAGGTCGTCCGGGGTGGTGGTGAGGGTGATGCGGAACCGGGCGCCGTGGGACTCCATGCCGGTGACGCGGACGGGCCAGGCGTTGGGGGTGGCCGGGTCGGGGCGTTCGCGGTGGAGGGTGACGGCGCCGGGCGGGAACGCCGCGAACGCCGGGCCGGTCAGTGCGGCGGTGCCGGTGAGCGCCAGGTGCGGGCTGATCCGGACGCGGGCGCCGTCGGCCTCGCCCCGGAAGAGGTTGAGCCCGACCAGGCGGGCGATGTAGTCGGTGCGCGGGTGGCGGGCGATCTCCGCGGGGGCGCCCTCCTGCACGATGCCGCCGTGCTCGACCACCGCCAGCCGGTCGGCGAGCACCATCGCGTCCAGCGGGTCGTGCGTGACCAGCACTGCCACCGCCTCGAACGCGGCCAGATGGCGGCGCAGTTCGGCGCGTACGTCCAGCCGGGCACCGGCGTCGAGGGCCGCCAGCGGCTCGTCGAGCAGCAGCAGCCGGGGCGCGGTGGCCAGCGCCCGGGCGAGCGCGACCCGCTGCGCCTGGCCGCCGGACAGCCGGCGCGGCTTGGCGTGCGCGTGCCCGGCCAGGCCCATCCGGTCCAGCAGACCGGCGGCCAGCGCCCGGGCCTCGGCGCGGGAGGCGCCGTGGCAGCGCGGCCCGAACGCCACGTTGTCCAGGGCGCTCAGGTGCGGGAAGAGCAGGTAGTCCTGGAAGACCACGCCGACCGGGCGGTGCTCCGGCGCGATGCGCACCCGCTCCACCGGGCGCTCCAACTCCCGCCCGTCCAGCCGCAGATGGCCGCCGGTCAGCGCGGTCAGCCCGGCCAGCGCGCGCAGCGAGGTGGTCTTGCCCGCGCCGTTCGGCCCGAGCAGCGCCACCACCTCGCCGGGTTCCGCGGCCAGGCGCACGTCGAGCCGGAAATCGCCGCGGTCCACCACCAGATGGGCGTCGAGCCCGCGGGCGCTCATCCGGTGCCCGCCCCCGTCCAGCGGTCACGCAGCCCGGCCAGCACCGCGACGGACACCGCGAGCAGCACCAGGCTCAGCGCGACGGCCGCGTCCGGGTCGTCCTGGAGCGCGAGGTACACCGACAGCGGCATCGTCTGGGTGCGGCCGGGGAAGCTGCCCGCGAAGGTGATCGTGGCCCCGAACTCGCCGAGCGCACGCGCCCAGGCGAGCACCGCGCCGGCCGCCACCCCGGGCGCGATCATCGGCAGCGTCACCCGGCGGAAGGCGGTGAAGCGGGAGGCGCCCAGCGTCGCGGCGGCCTCCTCGTACCGGCTGTCAGCGGCGCGCAGGGTGCCCTCCACGCTGATCACGAGGAACGGCATCGCCACGAACGCCTCGGCGACCACCACCCCGGCCGTGGTGAAGGGCAGGGTGACGCCGAACCACGTGTCCAGCCACTTCCCGACGATGCCGTTGCGGCCCAGCGCCAGCAGCAGCGCCACCCCGCCGACCACCGGCGGCAGCACCAGCGGCAGCGTCACCAGGGCCCGTACGAGCCGGCGGCCGGGGAAGCGGGTGCGGGCCAGCAGCCAGGCCAGCGGCACCCCGAGCACCAGGGCCACCGCGGTCGCCGACGTCGCCGTCTCCAGCGACAGCCGCAGCGCCTGCCACACCGCGGAACCGGTCAGCAGGCCGGGCATGTTGCGCCAGGGCGCCCGCACCAGCAGGGCCAGCAGCGGCACCAGCAGGAACGCCAGGCCGACCACGGCGGGCAGCAGCAGCGGCAGCGGGACGGCGCCCCCGCCCCGCTGCCGCCGCGGCCGTACCGGCGGCTGCGCCGCCCCCGCCCCGGCGTTCTTCGGTGCGGGCCTCACGGGTTGAGGAAGCCCGCCTCGCCCAGCACCTTGCGGCCCTCGGCGGACTTCACCAGGGCGATGAACGCCGCCGCGCCGCTCGGGTTCGGCGCGGCCTTCAGCGGCGCGATCGGGTACTCGTTGATCGCCTTGGCCGACTCGGGGAAGGTCACCCCCTGCACCTTGCTGCCCGCGCTCTTGACGTCGGTCTGGTAGACCACCGCCGCGTCCGCCTCCTTCAGCTCCACCTTCGTCAGCGCGGACTTCACGTCCTGCTCGTACGACTTGGGGGTGAGCTTGAGGCCGCTGGCGGTCAGCGCCTTCTGCGCGGCGGCGCCGCACGGCACCGTCTTGGCGCACAGCACCACCGAAAGGCCCGACCCGGTCAGGTCCTTGAGGCTGGCGATCTTCTTCGGGTTGCCCGGGAGGGTGGCGATCTCCAGCTGGTTGCGCACGAAGTCGGTGGGGGTGGCGGACGCGTCGCCCTTGTCGGTGACGGTCTTCATGGTGGCCGGGCTGGCCGCGGCGAAGACGTCGGCGGGGGCGCCGCCGGTGATGCTCGCGGCGAGCTGGTCGCTGCCGCCGAAGCTGAAGACCACCTTCGTGCCGGGGTACGCCTGCTGGAAGTCCTTGCCGAGCGCGGTGAAGGACTCCTTCAGCGACGCGGCCGCGAAGACCACCACGGTGCCCGAGACCTGCTGCGGCCCGGACGCCGACGCGGACGACGAGCCCGACGGCTTCGAGGAGTCCGAGGACTTCGAGGAGGACGACGAGCAGGCGCCCAGGGCCAGCAGCAGCGCGGCGCCTCCGGCCGCCGCGCACAGGCCGCGCGAGCGCGCGCGACGGGTGGTCCGGGCGAACCGCATACGTGGGGTGGTCACAGGAAACTCTCCCTCTCCGCCGAGCCGCCGGTCGCGGTCATGGGCACGATGATAGTTCCGCAGCTGCCAGGGGAAAGTCCGCCGTAGCATCGCATAATCCAAACGATCACCGGACCTGCCCTCGCTTGTGCGATCAGACGACCACCGCACCGGGCGCCGCCGGGGACAGACGGCCGTAACGGCCAACGGCAACGGCGCTCACGGCTCGAACCGGTACCCCATCCCCGGCTCGGTGACGAAGTGCCGCGGCCGGGTCGGATCGTCCTCCAGCTTCCGCCGCAACTGCGCCATGTACACCCGCAGGTAGTTCGTCTCCGTCCGGTACGACGGCCCCCACACGTCGCGCAGCAGCTGCTGCTGGCTGACCAGCCGGCCCGGGGTGCGGACCAGCGCCTCCAGCAGGTGCCACTCGGTGGGGGTCAGCCGGACGTCCGCACCGTGCCGGGTCGCCTTCTTCGCCGCGAGGTCCACGGTGAAGGCGGCGGTCTCCAGCCGGGCGGCGGCCGGCTCCGGCTCCCGGCCGGAGCGGCGCCGCTCGGCCGCCCGCAGCCGGGCGAGCAGCTCGTCCATCGCGAACGGCTTGGTGACGTAGTCGTCCGCGCCCGCGTCCAGCGCCTCCACCTTCTCGTCGGAGCTGTGCCGGGCCGACAGCACGATGATCGGCACCCGGCTCCAGCCCCTGATCCCGGCGATGACGTCGGTGCCGTCCATGTCGGGCAGCCCGAGGTCGAGCAGCACCACGTCCGGGTGCCGGTCCGCGGCCATCCGCAGCGCGGTCGCGCCGTCGTGGGCGGCGTCCACCTCGTAGCGGCGCGCCCGCAGGTTGATCACCAGGGCCCGGACGATCTGCGGCTCGTCGTCCACGACGAGGATGCGCGTCACGCTCAACCCAGCTTCGCGAGCGCCAGGTCGAGGGTGACCACGTCGACGTACGGCGCGCCCAGGAAGCCCAGCGGCCGGCCGTGGGTGTGCTCCGCCACCAGCTTCCGCACCACGGCGGTGCTCAGGTGGCGTGCCTTCGCGACCCGGTCGACCTGCTCGGCCGCGTACGCCGGGGAGATGTCGGCGTCCAGCCCGGAGCCCGACGCGGTGACCGCGTCCGCCGGCACGTCCGCCGGGTCCACCCCGTCGAACGCGGCGACCGCGGCGCGGCGCTCCTTGATCGTCTTCACCAGGTCCGGGTCGTTCGGGCCGAGGTTGGACGCGCCGGACGCCAGCGGGTCGTACGACCCGGCCGAGGGGCGCGGCTGGAAGTACTTCGGGTCGGGCTTGGCCACCTCGTCGGGGTCGTCCGGGTTCTTCTTGGGCAGGTCGAAGTTCTGCCCGATCAGGCTGGAGCCGACGGCCTTGCCGTCCAGCTCCACCCGCGAGCCGTTGGCCTTCGCCGGGAACGCCGCCTGGGCGACCCCGGTGACCAGCAGCGGATACGCCAACCCGCACAGCACGGTGAAGACCAGCAGCATCCGCAGGGCCGCCAGGTGGTTGCGCACGATACGCATGGGGGCTTCCTTACTCTTCGCAGCCGGGCGCGCTCAGCGCAGCCCGGGGATGAACTGCACGACGAGGTCGATGAGTTTGATCCCGGCGAAGGGCAGCACCAGGCCGCCCAGGCCGTAGACCCAGATGTTGCGGCTGAGCAGCGCCGCGGCCGAGGACGGCTTGTAGCGCACCCCGCGCAGGGCCAGCGGGATCAGGGCCACGATGATCAGCGCGTTGAAGACGATCGCCGAGGTGATCGCGGAGCTCGGGCTGTGCAGGCCCATCACGTTCAGGTGGCGCAGCCCCGGGTAGACCCCGGCGAACATCGCGGGGATGATCGCGAAGTACTTGGCGACGTCGTTGGCGATGGAGAAGGTGGTCAGCGCGCCGCGGGTGATCAGGAGCTGCTTGCCGATCTCGACGATCTCGATGAGCTTGGTCGGATTGGAGTCCAGGTCCACCATGTTCCCCGCCTCCTTGGCGGCGGAGGTGCCGGTGTTCATGGCGACGCCGACGTCGGCCTGGGCGAGGGCGGGGGCGTCGTTGGTGCCGTCGCCGGTCATGGCGACGAGCTTGCCGCCGGCCTGCTCCCGTTTGATCAGCGCGAGCTTGTCCTCGGGCGTGGCCTCGGCGAGGAAGTCGTCGACCCCCGCCTCGTCGGCGATGGCCTTGGCCGTCAGCGGGTTGTCGCCGGTGATCATCACCGTGCGGATGCCCATCCGGCGCAGCTCGTCGAACCGCTCCCGCATGCCCTCCTTGACCACGTCCTTGAGGTGGATGACCCCGAGGACCGAGGCGGTGGCCGCGCCGTCGCGCCGCCGCACCACCTCGCCGACGACCAGCGGGGTGCCGCCGCTGCCGGCGATCGCGTCGACCATCGGGCCGACCTCCTCGGCGGGAGAGCCGCCGTTGTCGCGTATCCACTGCGTCACCGCGGCCGCCGCGCCCTTGCGCAGCGCGCGTTCGGCGCCCTCCTCGCCGAGGTCCACCCCGCTCATCCGGGTCTGCGCGGTGAACGGCACGAACTCCGCCCCCGCCAACTCGCCCTCGCCGCGGCCGCGCAGCCCGTACCGCTCCTTGGCGAGCACCACCACCGAGCGGCCCTCGGGTGTCTCGTCGGCCAGCGACGCCAACTGCGCGGCGTCCGCCAGCTGCTGCGCGCTGACCCCCGGCGCGGGCAGGAAGTCGGCGGCCTGCCGGTTGCCCAGCGTGATGGTGCCGGTCTTGTCCAGCAGCAGCGTGGTCACATCGCCCGCCGCCTCGACCGCCCGCCCGGACATCGCCAGCACGTTGCGCTGCACCAGCCGGTCCATGCCCGCGATACCGATCGCCGACAGCAGCGCCCCGATCGTGGTCGGGATGAGCGCCACCACCAGCGACACCAGGATCACCAGGGACTGCTCGGCGCCCGCGTAGACCGCGAACGGCTGGAGGGTCACCACGGCCAGCAGGAAGACGATGGTCAGCGACGCCAGCAGGATGTTCAGCGCGATCTCGTTCGGCGTGCGCTGCCGCGCCGCGCCCTCCACCAGCGCGATCATCCGGTCGATGAAGGTCTCGCCGGGCTTGGAGGTGATCCTCACGACGATCCGGTCCGACAGCACCGAGGTGCCGCCGGTCACCGCGCAGCGGTCGCCGCCGGACTCGCGGATCACCGGCGCGGACTCGCCGGTGATCGCCGACTCGTCGACGGACGCGACGCCTTCGACGACATCGCCGTCCCCGGGGATGGTCTGCCCGGCCGCCACCACGACGTGGTCGCCCACGCACAGCGAGGACGCCGGCACCTCCTCCTCGGTGCCGGCCGGTTCCGAGGAGGAGCCGCCCGGCTGCCAGCCGGACAGCCGCCGCGCGGTGGTGGCGGTCCGGGTCCGGCGCAGCGACTCGGCCTGCGCCTTGCCGCGCCCCTCGGCCACCGCCTCGGAGAGGTTGGCGAAGACCACGGTCAGCCACAGCCACACGGTGATCACCCAGGCGAAGACGCTCGGGTCCTTCACCGCCTCCAGCGTGGTGAGCACCGAGCCGACCTCGACCACGAACATCACCGGGTTCCGCACCATCACCCGGGGGTCGAGCTTGCGGCACGCGTCCGGCAGCGACGCCAGCAGCTGTTTCGGGTCGAGCATGCCGCCGCCGACCCGGCCGCCCGCGGCGGGCTGCGGCGCCGCACCCGGCGCCGCGGGGGGTTTCGAAGTGGTCAGAGACGACATCAGTGCAGACCTTCCGCGAGCGGTCCCAGCGCGAGCGCCGGGAAGTAGGTGAGCCCGACCACGATGACGATCACCGCGGTGAGCAGGCCGACGAACTGCGGCCGGTGGGTGGGCAGGGTGCCCGCGGTCGCGGGCACCGGCTGCTGGCGGCCGAGCGAGCCGGCCAGCGCGAGCACGAACACCATCGGCAGGAACCGGCCGGCGAGCATCGCCAGGCCGAGCGCGGTGTTGTACCAGTCGGTGTTGACCGACAGCCCCGCGAACGCCGAGCCGTTGTTGTTCGCCGCCGACGTGAAGGCGTACAGCACCTCGGAGAAGCCGTGCGCGCCGGAGTTGAGCATCCCGGCCCGCTCGCCGGGCAGCGCCATCGCCAGGCCCGCGCCGACCAGCACGATCGCGGGGGTGGTGAGGATGTACAGCGAGGCGAACTTGATCTCCCGGCCGCCGAGCTTCTTGCCCAGGTACTCCGGGGTGCGCCCGACCATCAGCCCGGCCACGAACACCGCGATCACCGCGAGGATCAGCATCCCGTACAGGCCCGAGCCGGTGCCGCCGGGCGCGATCTCGCCCAGCATCATGTTGAAGATCGTCATGCCGCCGCCGAGCGGCGAGTACGAGTCGTGGAAGGAGTCGACCGCGCCGGTCGAGGTGAGCGTGGTGGACGTGGCGAACAGCGCCGAGCCCCACACGCCGATCCGCTGCTCCTTGCCCTCCAGCATGCCGCCGGCCGCGTGCCCGGCCGCGCTGTGCACGCTGTGCAGCTCGTTGACGGTGATCACCGCCACCGACGCGGCCCAGATCAGCGCCATCACCGCGAGGATCGCGTAGCCCTGGCGCCGGTCGCCGACCATCTTCCCGAAGGTGCGCGGCAGGCTGACCGCGATGACCAGCAGCAGGTAGATCTCCACCAGGTTGGTGAAGGCGTTGGGGTTCTCGAAGGGGTGGGCGGAGTTGGCGTTGTAGAAGCCGCCGCCGTTGGTGCCCAGCTCCTTGATGACCTCCTGCGAGGCGACCGGTCCGCCGGTCAGGCTCTGGTGGTCGCCGGCGATGGTGGTGAGCGACTGCACGCCGTGGAAGTTCTGCACCGCGCCGCCCGCGACCAGCACGATCGCGAAGACGAAGGCGATCGGCAGCAGCACCCGCAGCACGATCCGGGTCAGGTCCACCCAGAAGTTGCCGACCCGGTCGGTGCGCTTGCGGGTGAAGCCGCGGATCAGGGCGGCGACCACCGCGATGCCGACCGCGGCCGACACGAAGTTCTGCACCGCCAGCCCGGCCATCTGCACCAGGTGGCCCATGGTGGTCTCACCCGAGTACGACTGCCAGTTGGTGTTGGTGACGAACGACGCCGCGGTGTTGAAGGCCACGCCCGGCGCCACCGCCTTCATGCCGATGGCCAGCAGCAGGTGGTTCTGGAGCCGTTGCAGCCCGTACAGGAACAGCACGGAGACCGCGGAGAACGCCAGCACGCTGCGCAGGTAGACCGGCCAGCGCTGGTCGGCGTCGCCGTCGACGCCGCCGACGCGGTAGAGCAGCCGCTCCACCCGCAGGTGGCGGGGGGAGGTCAGCACATGGGCCAGGTAGTCGCCCAGCGGCCGGTAGGACAGGGCGAGCACGGCCAGCAGCGCGAGGATCTGCAACCAGCCGGCGAGGGTGTCGTTCACGAGAACTTCTCCGGGCGGATCAGGGCCACCACCAGGTAGCCGACCAGGGCCACGGCGACGACGAGGCCGACGATGTTCTCGGCGCTCACAGCCGTTCCACCCCCTTGGCGACCAGGCCGATGACGGCGAACACCACGACGGTGAGGAGAAGGAACAACAGGTCTGGCATGCGTGAGCACCCCGGTGCAGTGGTTCGGAAGGGGACGGGACCGCCCGCGGGCCGTGGACCGGTCGGCGGGCGCTCCCACTGAAGCCCGTCCGGGGCGGCCCGGAGCCGTCCGTTAGCGCCTTCCTGACGCGCTCACCTGCGGCCTTGACGGTGTCTTGACGCGGGCCCCGGGGCGGGTCCTGACGCGGGAGCCGGCGCGGGTCCTGGCGCGGACCCGGGAGCACGGGCCGTGGCCGCGGAGGCGGGGCGGCTCCGGCACGGAGATCGCGGGGAGGGATAATCGAGGCGTGGGCCGAGGGCGGCGCGACCGTACGACGGCCGCCGTCGCCACCGCCGCCGTCATCCGGAACGGGAAGCAGCCATGACCACAGCGCGTGATTTCCTGATCACCACGTTGGACCTGCCGTCCGGCCGCGAGGTGGCGCCCGGCGACCTCTCGCTGGGGCTGGCCGCGGCGGAACTGGTGGACCTGCTGCGGTCCGGCGCGGCCACGCTCACCGGCGGCCGGGTCGTACCGGGCGAGCGGCTGCCGCACGACGACCGGCTGCTGGGCGAGGCCGCCGCCGCGCTGTCCCGCACGCTGCCCTTCGAGACGGTGGACGAGTGGCTGTGGCGCCGCGGCCGCGGGCTGGCCGCCGCGTACCTGGCCGTCCTCACCGACGAGGGCACCGTCGCCCGGCAGCGCAAGCGGCGCTGGCTGGCCTTCGGCGGCAGCCGCACGGTGCTGCTGGACACCGCGGACCGGCGCCGCGCCGCCCACCGCTGGGCGGCCGACGAACCGGTGCTGCTCGCGCTGGCCGCGACCGTCGGCGCCCCGCCGCCCCCGCCACCCGACCCCGCGCTCGGCCTGCCCGCGCCCGCCCCCGCCGGCCCGCCCGACCTGCCCGCCCGCATCGACGACCCCGCCGTCGAGGCGATCCTCGCCGCCCTCGCCGACGCCGTCGCCGAGCTCTCCGCCGAGCGCCGGCGCCGCGCCAGCCGCCTCGACGACGCCCACGCCGCCACCCTCCGCCGCGGCTACTGACCCGCCCGCGGGCCCCGCGCCGCGTCCGCCCGCCGCCCGGGCCGGGGCTGCGGCGGGGGCGGGGGCGGGCCGGAGGGGCCCGGGAGGCCGGGTTAGGGTTCGTCGCGTGGTCACCCTCGCCGAGCTCGCCGAAGATCCGCACCCGCACCTGGCCGAGCTGCGCGCGAGCGCCCCCGTGGTGTGGCTGCCCGCGCTCGGCGGGTGGATGGTGACCGGGCGGGCCCTGGCCGTGGAGGTCATGCGGGACGCCGCCACCTACACCGTGGATGACCCGCGCTTCACCACCGCGCAGGTCGTCGGCCCGAGCATGCTCTCGCTGGACGGACCCGAACACGCCCGCCACCGCGACCCGTTCGTGGCCCCCTTCCGGCCGCGGGCGGTGCACGCCGCCTTCGAACCGGCCGTGGCGCGCGAGGCCGGCCGGCTGCTCGACGCCCTCGCGCCGCAGGGCGCCGCCGAGTTGCGCCGCGACTTCGCCGGTCCGCTCGCCGCGGTGGTGATGGCCGAGGTGCTGGGGCTGACCGGCGTGCCCGTACCCGCGATCCTGGCGTGGTACGACGCGATCGTGCGGGCGGTGGACCGGCTCACCCACGGCGAGGACGCCGGAGCGGAGGGCCCGGCCGCCTACACGGCGCTGCGCACGGCGGTCGCCGGCACCCTGGACGCCGGCGCCGCGGACTCCCTGCTGGTGCGGGCGGCCGCCGACGGCCGGCTCGGCCCGGCCGAACTGGCCTCCAACGCGGCCGTGTTGCTCTTCGGCGGCATCGAGACCACCGAGGCGATGATCGCCAACGCGCTGCTGCACATCCTCACCGAGCCCGCCGTGGTACCCGAACTCCTCGCCGACGAAGCCCTGTTGGACAACGCCGTCGAGGAGTCCCTGCGGCTGGAGCCCGGTGCCGCGGTGGTCGACCGCTACGCCACCCGCGACGCCGACCTCGCCGGCGTACGGGTCCGCGCCGGCGACCTCGTCACCGTCTCGCTGGCCGGCGCCAACCGCGACCCGGAGGTCTTCGCCGACCCCGACCGCTTCGACGTGCGCCGCCCCAACACCCGGCTCCAACTGGCCTTCGCCCACGGCCCGCACTACTGCGTCGGCGCCCACCTGGCCCGGCTGGAGGCGAAGGTCGCGCTGCGCGCCTGCCTCGAACGGCTGCCGGAGCTGCGGCTCGACCCGCAGCGGCCGAGCGCGCCGCGCGGCCTGGTCTTCCGCAAGCCGCCGACGCTGGCGGTGCGCTGGCGGAGCTGAGGGCGCGCCGGGGGCGGGCCGAGGGCTTGCCATGGGCGGCCCGCGGGTGCGCTGAGGGGATGCCGTGGCGGCCCCGGTTGCGCCGGAACGGGCGGTCCTTTTGCCGGACCGGCAAGGCGGGTCGGCCACGGGCGGCCGCCGCCCGGATGATCGGGTCAGGGCCCGGCGGCAGGATGGCCGCGCCCCGTTGACCAGGCCGTACGGACCAGGGAGGCCCAGATGACCCAGCACACCGGCGACGCAGCCGGCACCCACCGACTGCTCGCGACACCCGCGGGGCGCACCCATGTGGTGGAGTCGGGCAGCGGGCCGCTGGTGCTGCTCGTGCACGGCTTCCCCGAGTCCTGGTACTCCTGGCGCCGCCAACTGCCCGCGCTGGCCGCCGCCGGCTACCGCGCGGTCGCCCTCGACGTACGCGGCTACGGCCGCTCGTCCAAGCCCGCGGACCCGGCGGCGTACCGCATGCTGGAGCTGGTGGCGGACACCGCGTCGGTGGTGGAGGCGCTCGGCGAGCGGACGGCGGTGGTGGTCGGCCACGACTGGGGTGCGGCGATCGCGGCGAACAGCGCGCTGGTCCGGCCGGACGTCTTCCGCGCGGTGGGCCTGCTGAGCGTGCCGTACACGCCGCGCGGCGGCCCGCGGCCCAGCGAGGTCTTCGCCGCGATGGGCGGCGACGAGGAGTTCTACGTCTCCTACTTCCAGCAGCCCGGCCGCGCCGAGGCCGAGATCGAGCCGGACGTGCGGGGCTGGCTGGCCGGTTTCTACGCGGCGCTGTCCGCCGGCACCATGCCGCCGCCCGGGGCGCCGGACCCCCACTTCGTCACCCGCGGCGGGCAGTTGAGGGACCGCTTCCCGGCCGCGGCGGGCGGCGGCCGGGCCGCGGCCGGCGGCGAGGGCTCCGCCGCCGGGCTGCCCGCATGGCTCAGCTCGGCCGAACTCGACTTCTACGCGGGGGAGTTCGAACGTACCGGACTGACCGGCGCGCTGAACCGCTACCGCAACATGGATCGCGACTGGGAGGACCTGGCCGCCTACGACGGCGCCCCGGTCCGGCAGCCGTCCCTCTTCCTCGGCGGGTCGCTGGACGCCTCCACGACCTGGCTCGCGGACGCCATCGCGGCCTATCCGGCAACGCTGCCGGGGCTGGCCGGCTGCCATGTCCTGGAGGGCGCCGGGCACTTCCTCCAGCAGGAGCGCGCCGCCGAGGTGAACGCGCACCTCACGACGTGGCTGGCCGGGCTGCCCGGCTGAAGCTGCTTCTATGCTCGGGGGCACGGCATGGCGTCATGGCCCGCCATGGCCCGTCATGACGCCATGACGCCAGGCCGTCAGGCCGTCAGACAGGGACGAGCGGAAGAAGGCGGGGCCGCGATGCCGGCAGCGGACGCAGTACCCGGGTTCGGCGGCGGCGGTTCGGGCCGGCCGGTCGGCGTGGTGGGCGCCGGCCTGATCGGCCTGGCCGTCGCCCGCCGGCTCGCCCAGCGCGGCGCCGAGGTGGTGGTCTTCGACAAGGAGCCGGAGGTCGCCGTCCACCAGTCCGGGCACAACTCCGGCGTCGTCCACTCCGGCCTGTACTACCCGCCCGGCTCGCTCAAGGCCGTGCTGTGCCGCCGCGGGGTCGGGCTGCTCAAGGAGTTCTGCGCCGAACACGGGCTGCCCTACCGGGAGATCGGCAAGGTCGTCGTCGCGCACTCGCCCGAGGAGGTGGCGCGGCTGGACGTCCTCCAGGAGCGGGCCCGCGCCAACGGCGTACCCCGGGTGCGGCGGCTCGACCCGGCCGCGCTGCGCGAAGTCGAGCCCGAGGTCAGGGGACTGGCCGCGCTGCACTCGCCGACCACCGCCATCGTCGACTTCCGCGCGGTGGCGCGGGCGCTGGCCGGGGAGGTCACCGCGGCCGGCGGGCGGCTGGTGCTCGGCGCCGAGGTGACCGCGATCCGGCCCGGCCCGCACGGCGTCACCGTCACCAGCGGCGGGCGGCCGTACGAGCTGCGCCGCGCGGTGATCTGCGCGGGCCTGTACTCCGACACGGTGGCGCGGCTGGCCGGCGACGCGCCCTCCCCGGCGATCCTCGCCTTCCGCGGCGAGTACTACCGGCTCCGCCCGGAACGGGCCGGGCTGGTGCGCGGGCTGGTCTACCCCGTGCCCGACCCGGCCTACCCCTTCCTCGGGGTCCACCTCACCCCCCGCGTCGACGGCCAGGTGGACATCGGCCCCAACGCGGTGCTCGCGCTCGCCCGCGAGGGCTACCGGCGGCGCGACGTCGACCTGCGCGACCTCGGCCGCGCGCTCGCCTGGCCCGGCACCCGCCGCCTCGTCCGCCGCCACTGGCGGGCCGGCCTGCACGAACTCCACGGCTCCCTGTCCAAGCGGGCCTTCGCCGCCCAGGCCGCCCGCTACGTCCCCGCCCTCACCGCAGCCGACCTCCTGCCCGCCCCCGCCGGCGTCCGCGCCCAGGCCCTCGACTCCCACGGCGCCCTCGTCGACGACTTCACCCTCACCGCCCTCGGCCCCGTCACCGCCCTGCGCAACGCCCCTTCCCCCGCCGCGACCTCCTGCCTGGCCATCGCCGCCCACCTCACCGACCACTACCTCCAGCACCCCTAGTGCTCCGGCCGGCCCGGTCCGCCGGGTCGCGGCAGCCGACCGTTCACCGGTCGCCGCCGGCGCGATTCGGCCGGCTTCATGCCGCCACGGTGCCGGCGGTGGCCGGCGAGCCCCACCGGTTACCGGCGGCAGGGCCGGCGTCTGCCCGGACGTCCACCGCAGCGGCCATCCGCGCTCCCCGCACGTCCTCCTCGCCGCGGACGCGGGCGCGGGCGCGTTCGCGCCGTCGGGCGACGGGCACGTCCGGGTGGCGGGCGCCCAGGTCGTGCTGGCCGAGGCGGGCGGGCCGGGCGCGGCCCGCGGGCCCGTCGGGGTGGCGAGGGCTCACCGGAGGACTTCGGCGCGGGCCCGGGTCCAGGCCGACTCGCGCAGCAGGCGCAGGCCGTTGAGCCCGACGATGACCGTGGAGCCCTCGTGGCCGAGGACGCCGAGCGGCAGCGGCAGGGTGGCGGCCAGGTCCCAGACCACCAGGCCGGTGATGAACACCGAGGCGACGACCAGGTTCTGCACCACGAGCCGGCGGGCCTGCCGGGAGAGCGCCACCACGGCGGGCACCGTGGCGAGTTCGTCGCGCACGATGACGGCGTCGGCGGTCTCCAGGGCGAGGTCGGAGCCGGCCCGGCCCATCGCGACGCCGGTGTGGGCGGCGGCCAGGGCGGGGGCGTCGTTGACGCCGTCGCCGACCACCATGACCTTGCGCCCGGCCTGCTCCTGTTCCCTGACCGCGGCGACCTTGTCCTGCGGCAGCAGCCCCGCGCGGACGTCGGTGATGCCGGCCTCGGCGGCCAGGCGGGCGGCCGCGCGCGGGTTGTCGCCGGTGAGCAGGATCGGCGCCGTGCCGGTCAGGGACGTGCAGGCGGCGACGGTGGCGGCGGCGTCCGGGCGCAGCCGGTCGGCGATCCCGAGCACCCCGACCGGGATGCCGTCGGCCTCGACCAGCACGGCGGTGCGGCCGTCGTCCTCCAGCGCGCCGGCGACCGCGGCGGCGCGGGCGGAGCCGTCGTCCGCGCGGTCGTGCAGGCGCCGGGCCGGGGCGCCGACCGCGACCGCGCGGCCGGCGACGTGGGCGCTCACCCCGACGCCGGGAACGGAGCTGAAGTCCTCGGCCGGGGCCGGCACGAGGCCCCGGCCGCGGGCGGCGGCCACGATGGCGCGGGCGAGCGGGTGCTCGCTGGGGTGCTCGGCCGCGGCGGCCAGCGCGAGCAACTCCTCCTCGGTCAGCCCGGAGCCGGGCAGCGGGCGGATGTCGGTGACGCGGGGCGTGCCTTCGGTGAGGGTGCCGGTCTTGTCCAGGGCGACGGCGTCCACCCGGCCGAGCCGCTCCATCACCACGGCGGACTTCACCAGCACGCCGTGGCGGCCGGCGTTGGCGATCGCGGACAGCAGCGGCGGCATGGTCGCCAGTACCACCGCGCACGGCGAGGCGACGATCATGAAGGTCATCGCCCGCAGCAGCGCGCCGGTGAACACCGCGCCGAACGCCAGCGGGACCGCGAACACCGCCAGGGTGGCAGCGACCATGCCGATCGAGTACCGCTGCTCGACCTTCTCGATGAACAACTGGGTGGGGGCCTTGGTCTCGGAGGCTTCCTCGACCATCTGCACGATCCGGGCGATCACCGAGTCGGAGGCGTCCCGCTCGACGGCGACGCGCAGCGCGCCGGTGCCGTTGAGGGTGCCGGCGAACACCTCGTCGCCCGGGTGCTTGACGGCCGGCAGCGGTTCGCCGGTGATGGTGGCCTGGTCGACCTCGCTCGCGCCGTCCAGGACCCTGGCGTCGGCGCCGATCCGCTCGCCGGGGCGCACCAGGACGGTGTCGCCGACGGCCAGCCGATCGGTCGGGACGGTCTCCACGGTGCCGTCGTCCAGCAGCCGGGTCGCGGTGGCCGGGGCGAGGTCGAGCAGACCGCGTACGGAGTCGGCGGTGCGGGCGGTGGCGAGGGCCTCCAGCGCGCCGGAGGTGGCGAAGATGACGATCAGCAGGGCGCCGTCCATCACTTGACCGACCGCGGCGGCACCCAGCGCGGCGACGATCATCAGCAGGTCGACGTCGAGCGTCTTCTCCCTGAGCGCCTGGAGCCCCGCCCAGGCCGGTTCCCAGCCGCCGGCGGCGTAGGCGACCGCATACGGCGGGCCCCATGCCCACGCCGGGGCGCCGGCCAGTTGCAGGGGCAGCGCGACCAGGAACAGCAGCGTCGCGGCGAGCGCCCACCGGGCCTCGGGCAGCGCGAAGATCCGCGTGCGCCGCCGCGGCGCGTCTCCGGCGGACGCCGCGGCCAGCCCGGGGGCGGGGCGCTCGGTCAGGGTGGAGGACATGGCAGGCAGGACCCTTTGTGCAGGCCATCGGCAGGAGGGACGACCCGGCCCACGATACAGGATCAAATGAACAGTCCTTCATGCGTCGCCTGTAGTATTGACGCATGGGTCATGGAGCCGCTCCCGCGAAGAACGCCGTCCCGCGCGTGCGCCTGGACGCGGACAACGCCGCGCGGGTGGCGACCACGCTCCAGGCCCTGGCCACCCCGTCCCGGCTGCTGATCCTCGCCCGCCTGCGCGAAGGGCCCTGCGCGGCCACCGAACTCGCCCACGCCGCCGGCCTGGAGCAGTCCGCCTGCTCCCACCAGCTACGGCTGCTGCGCAACCTCGGCCTGGTCGTCGGCACCCGGCAGGGCCGCTCGGTGGTCTACGCGCTGTACGACAACCATGTCGCCGAACTCCTCGACCAGGCCGTCTACCACACCGAGCACCTGCGCCTCGGACTCAGCGACGCCGACGCGGACGCCGGCGCCGATCCCGCCGCCGAGGACGCGGATCTCGCGGCCGGCCCGACGATCTGACCGCCCCCCGACCCGCCGCCCCGCAGCCGGCGGCCCCTTCGGCGGGGCTGGGGCTCAGAGCCCCAGATCGAGGGCGAGGCAGGAGTAGGAGATGAAGGACTTGTCCGCGGCGTAGGTGTCCGTGAGGTCCTTCCCCTCCACCGGAGCCACCTCGACCATGTCCTCGAAGCGGACCCGCTCCGGGAGGCTGCCGAACCGTGCCCGCCGCGCCGCCGCGGCCGCGCTGTCCGTGATCTTGATGCTCTCCATGGCCAACCTCCACTCGGTCGGTGCCGCCTCGCCGTGTCGCTCCCGGCTCGGGCACGGCTTCACTCTGGCATCGGGTGCGTCACCTGTCAAGACGGTGACGAATGAGTGGCCGGCCCCTCACCGCAGGTGAGCGGCATGGAGCGCGGCGCAGCGAAAACCGGTGGCCGGGGCACCCCCGCCCCCGTACCGTCGCCCCATGGCTGACGAGTGCTACGGGCATGCGCGGCTGGCCGCGCTGTACGACCCGCTCGACCCGGACCGCGGGGATCTGGCGGCGTATCTCGCGCTCGCCGACGAGGTGGGGGCGCGCAGCGTCCTGGACATCGGCTGCGGCACGGGCGTCCTCGCCCTGCTCCTGGCCGACCGCGGCCTGGACGTCGTGGGCGTCGACCCGGCGCTCGCGTCCGTCGAGGTGGCCCGCGCCAAACCGGGCGCCGACCGCGTGCGCTGGCTGCACGGCGACGCCACCGCCCTGCCCCCGCTGCGCGTCGACCTCGCCACGATGACGGGGAACGCCGCCCAGGCCGTCACCGACCAGGACGTGTGGCGGGCGACGCTGCGCGGCGCGTACGGCGCGCTGCGGCCCGGCGGGCACCTGGTGTTCGAGACCCGTGACCCGGACCGGCGCGCCTGGGAGGGGTGGACCCGCGCCAATTCCCACCAGGTGGCCGAGGTCCCGGGCGCAGGCGTGATCGAGAGCTGGCACGAACTGATCAGCGTGGCGCTGCCGTTGGTCACCTTCCGGGCGACCTACGTGTTCGCCGCCGACGGCGTGACGCTGACCTCGGACTCGACGCTGCGCTTCCGGACCCGTGCGGAGGTAGAGGGCGACCTCGCCGCCGCCGGCTTCGAGGTGGCCGGCGTGCGGGACGCCCCCGACCGCCCGGGGCTGGAGTTCGTCTTCCTCGCCCGCCGCCCGTGAGCGGTCTCGGGCCCGCCCGGCGGGGGCCCGAGACCGCGGTGAGGGGCGCCGCCGCTCAGCGTCGGGCGTGGCGGCCCTGGCCGTGGCTCTGGCCCTGACTCCGGCTGTTCGGGGTGGAGTCCGCGGCGCCGCGGGGCGCGGGCGGGGCGTAGCGGGTGTCAGCCAGGAACGGGTTCGGACGGCGGACCCGCAGCCGCGTGATCGTGGGGGCCGCGAGGCGGCCGATCAGCAGGCTGCTGGCGTAGGCGACCGGCAGGGCGAGCAGCGCGGAGCCGACGACGTCGTGCGGGTAGTGCGCGCCGACGTAGACCCGCGTGAAGGCTTCGAGCACCGCGAAGAGCGCGGCGATCGCGCTGAGCCGGCGGTCGAGCAGGAAGAGCGCGGCCACGGACGCGGCCGCCGCCGTGGTGTGGCCGCTGGGGAAGGCGTAGTCGCTCGGCACCGGGCAGGTCTCGACGATGAAGGCGTGCGGCATGGAACGGCACGGCCGCTGCTCGGCGACGATCTTCTTGACCACCTCGGCGCAGGCGAAGGCCACCCCGACGCTGACCGGCACGGCGAGCGCCAGCGCCATCGCGGCGCCGTCCCGCCGTCGGGCCCGCCACCAGCCCATGACCATGAGGACCGCGAAGACCCCGAGTTGGGCGTTGGTCCACCATGCGACGAAGCCGTTGAGCCAGCGGGTGTCGCGGGCCAGGTCCGTGACGGCGGTGAACAGCGGTCCGTCGATGTGCGACCCGTCGAAGGCCAGCGTCGCGGCGCCTGTGATCATCAGCATCGTCTTTCGAAGCCGGCTCAAACGGCCCGTTCCCGGCCGGTCGTCGCCGTGGCGGCAGGTATGTCTACGCGAATGTAGACGATGAACACCGAGCGGCCAACTCGTGAACTGCGGCCGTCGTGCAGGTGAATGATCACACTACACGGTGCCGCCAGCACCCTCCGTCGCGGTGCCCGCCCCGGGCAGCAGCAGGCGGAAGGCACAGCCCGCACCGGGGCGGTTGTCCAGCTCGATCCGTCCGCCGTGCGCCGCCGCGATCGCGCCCGCGATGGCGAGCCCGAGGCCGGACCCGGGCTCGGCGCCCGACCCGGCACCGTTGGCGGACGGCACCGCCCGGTGGAAGCGCTCGAACACATGGGGCGCCTCGGCCGGGTCGATGCCGGGCCCGTCGTCGGCGACCTCCACCGCGCATACCGGCGTGCCCGGCGGCAGGGCGGCCCCGGTGCCCAAGGCGCCGCGCACCCCGGCGCGCGCGGCACCGATCCGCACCTGGACACGGGTCCCGGCGGGGGTGTGGGTACACGCGTTGGACAGCAGGTTGCCCAGCACCTGGGCGAGTTGGTGCGGGTCGCCGGGCGCCTCGACGATGTCGAGGTCGCGCTCGGGTCCGGCGGGGTGCGCCGCCAGCGGCCCCAGCGAGATGGCGTGCTGGGGGTGGCGGATCGCGGTGGTCGCGATGGTGTCGGCCGCCAGCGAGAGGAGGTCGACCTGCTCGCGGTGCGCGGCCGGGGTGTCGCCCAGCTTGGCGAGGAGGAACAGGTCGTCGACGAGCCGGCTCATCCGGTCGGCGTTGCGCGCGATCAGCGCGTGCGCCTCGCGGCGCCTGCGGTCGGCCATGCCGGGCTCGTCGAGGAGGAGTTCGGCGAAGCCCTGCACCGCGGTGAGCGGGGTGCGCAGTTCGTGGCCGGCGTCGGCGAGGAATCGGCGCAGCCGCTGCTCGGAGGTCTCCGTACGGCGCAGCGCCGTCCGCAGCCGGTCGAGCATGGTGTTCAGGGCCAGGCCGAGCCGGCCGACCTCGGTGTCGGGGTCGGCCACCGGGACGTTGAGTTCCAGCGCCCCGGCCGTGATGAGCTGCGCGGTGCGCTCGACGCGGGTGAGCGGGCGCAGGCCGAGCCGCACCGCGCCGTTGCCGAGGACGACGACCCCCGCGGCGACGGCGGCGCCCAGGCCGAGACTGAGCCACAGCAGCTTGGCGGTGGCGCCGGCCACGGTGTCCAGCGGCAGCGCCACGACAGTCCGCATGGCGTCCGGCCCGGCGTAGCTGACCACCCGCCATCCGGCCCCGCCGCTGCCGCCCTCGGCCGGGACGGTGCTCGGCCGCCCGGCGGTCAGGTGCAGGTCCGCCGCCCGCTGCGGGAGCCGGGGCCCGGGGCCGTCGCCGTCGCCCATGGAGGTGTGCAGCAGGCGGCCGCCGCCGTCGTAGAAGAAGACGCGGTAGTCCGAGGGCAGCGCGCTGTCGGGGCTGGGCGTGCGCGGAATCCGCCCGGCGGCCAGGTCCTGGTAGACGCCCTCGGGCGGGCGGAAGTGGGTGAGGCGGTCGTCGACCTGGTCGGTGAGCCAGCCGCGCAGCACCGCCAGACCGGCGAGCTGGCAGAGCAGCACGGCGTTGGTGGCGAGCAGGCCGGCGATCAGGATGAGGCGGCCGCGCAGCGAACGCGGCCGGGGCAGTCGCGGCATGCGGGGCAGCCGCGGGCGGGGCGGGCGCCTCACCGGGGCGCCGGGCCCGTCGCGTCGGGCGGCAGCCGCAGGCAGTAGCCGACCCCGCGCACGGTGTGGATCAGGGGTGGCGCGTCCCGGTCGAGCTTGCGGCGCAGGTTCTTGACGTACGTGTCGACGATCCGCGTGTCGCCGGAGAAGTCGTACCGCCACACCTGCTGGAGGATCTCCGGCTTCTTCAGCACCCGCTCCGGGTGGGCCAGCAAGCAGGCCAGCAGCCGGAACTCGGTCGGCGACAGCTTCACCGGCCGCCCGGCGCGCATCACTTCGTGGCTGCTCTCGTCGAGCGTGAGGTCGGCGTAGCGCAGCGGCGGGCGGGCCCCGGCCGTACCCGCGGTCGCGCCGCTGCGCCGCAGGATCGCCCGGACCCGCAGCAGCACCTCCTGGACGTGGAACGGCTTGGTGACGTAGTCGTCGCCGCCGGAGCTGAGGCCGATGATGCGGTCCTCGACGCCGGTGCGGGCGGTGAGGAACAGCACCGGCGTGTACACGCCCTGTGCGCGCAGGTCGCGGGTGAACTGGAAGCCGTCGGTGTCGGGCAGCATGATGTCGAGCACGATCAGGTCCGGCCGGCGGCTGCCGACCGCGAACATCGCCTCCTGGCCGCCGCCCGCGCGCACCACGGCGTAGCCCGCCGCGGTCAGCGCGGAGGCGAGCAGCGTACGGATGCTGGCGTCGTCCTCCACGACCAGGACGGTGTGCCGGGCGGCGGGTGGGCGCGCGAGGGCGTTCGGATCGGTCACGTGCGGATACCTCGAGGTGCGGTCGGGTACGGGCGGGACTGCGGGTGGGACACGGGTGGAGGGGAGCCGCCGTGTGCGGCTCCCCTTCTCTTCCTGCGGTCGGTAGGTCGGGCGGTGCGGTCGGCGGGCCCGCGCCTGCCGGTACGTCAGCCGGTGACCTCCTTGTCCTTGGCGAGTGCGGTGGCCCGCTCGGTGACGGTCTTCCGCAGCGCGGACACCGCGGTGTCCAGCGACTTGGGGTCCGCCTCGGCGGAACTGGCTTGTGCCGCGATGGACTTCAGGTCCTTCAGGGCCGTGCCGGAGCCGTAGAAGGTCCGGTAGAGGCTGCGGTACGCCTTCATGTAGACGCCGTCGAAGGCGTCGGAGGCCAGGAACCGGGTCTTCAGGATCTGCTGGGCCATGGAGAACCCGCCCTGGCCGCCCTTGCCGGCGTCGCCGCCCTGGCCGCCGCCTCCGCCGCCTCCGCCGCCGTCCGGCAGTCCGGACGGCAGGCCCGAGGGCAGCGCGGAAGGCGCTGCCCCGGCCGTGCCCGTACCGGCTCCCGTGTCCGCCCCGGCTCCGGTGTTCCCGCCCGCGGCGGGCAGGCCACCGCCGATGCCGATGGAGTCCTTCGGTCCGGCGGTCGCGTTGCTGCCGAAGGTCAGGTTGTAGTCCCAGCCCAGGACGGAGAACTTCTTGGTGTCCAGGTCGTACCAGAGCAGGTAGTTCTTGCCGGGGCCGGACATGTCGTCGGAGTTCAGCAGCAGGTTCTGCGACGCGACGTAGGCGGCCAGCGAGTCGACGTCGACGTAGCGGTGCAGATCCCGGGCGAACTCCTTGTCCGACGCCTTGTTGGCCCACTTGATGAGTTTCATCACCGGCGCCAGGTCCTGGCTGCCGGTCATGTTGAGCTGCTTGAACGAGGACTCGTACGCGCTCGGGTCGTCCCCGCGGTAGTCGAAGCTGCCGCCCGCCCTTGCCTTGTACAGCACGCCGTTGCCGTCGGCGACGCTCTCCGCGTAGTCGGTGTCCGGCGACTCGACCATCAGGCGGGTGGCGACGGGCCGGTCGTTGACCTTCAGTTCGGTGAAGGCGTACCGCTCGGCCTTCTGGCCGCCGTCCGTGGTCAGGGACAGCGCGAGCGCCTCGTTGAGCGGCACCTGGCTGTTGCTGCCCGGGCGCAGCGAGATCTCCCGCTCGCCCTGGTAGGCGCGGCCCTTGACGTACTCGTCGATCTTGACGAGCCAGGGCAGCTCCTCGGGCTTCTGCGCGGACAGGTCGTACTGCACCATCCCGCCGAACCCGCCCCCGCCCTGGGCGTCTTGGCCCCCGCCCAGGGCGGCCTGGGGGCCGCCTTGGCCCCCTCCTCCGCCGGTGTCCCCGGGAGCACCGGCGGAGGCGCCCTGCGCGCCCTGGGGCACCGCCCGGCCGCCGGGCATGCCGCCGCTCGTGCCGCGCAGGGACGACAAGGTGGAGTTCCCCTTCAGACGTATTCCGACGTCGTTGAGGTACACCCCGTCGATGGTGAGGTCGGCCTCGATGTAGTCCTTGCTCCCGTCCTTCGTGAACCCCTTCATCATCTTGTCGAAGTCGGTCTGCTGGTAGGTGAGTTCGATCGAGTGCGGCACCGAGGCGCTGTACAGCGGTGTGCTGCCGCGGACGTTGTCGGTGATCGGGTCGGCCTCGGCGCGCGAGGAGGAGGTGACGTACGGGGTGACCCGGGTGTTGCCGAGCAGGGCGACCATCGCCGCGAGCCCGACGCCCAGCGCCGCGGCCGGCTTCCAGTGGTGGCGCAGCCGGACCGGCAGCCGGTCCCGTAGCCGCCGCCGGCGCCGCACGGTCGCGGGCGTGTCCGGTCCGGGCCCGCCGGCCCCAGGACCGCCCATCACAGGTCCGTGGTGTCGTAACCGGTCAGCACGGTCACCCGCTGGCCGGACGTCCTGGCCTGCAACGCGCTGACCAGGTCGCCCGGTTCGGCCCCCTGCTTCAGCCGCACCGTGTAGAACACCTCGCTGAGCGCGCCGCCGCGGATCGTCTCGGTGCTCACCAGCTCGAACTCGGTGGTGTACTTGATCAGCACGTCGCGGATCTGCGGCGTGTAGTCGTCACCGGCCGGCACCTGGACCTTGACGACCTGCCGCTGCACGTTGAGCGCGAACCAGTTGAACTGGAACATCACGACGACCACGACGCAGATCACCACGGCGCCGACCGCGGCCAGCGTGTAGAACCGGGCACCGCACGCCATGCCGATCGACATGGCCAGGAAGATGAAGCCGACGTCCCTGGTCTCCTTGACCGCGTTGCGGAACCGCACCACGGACAACGCGCCGACCAGCGAGAACGCGCGGGCCAGGTTGGAGCCGACCACCAGCATGATCAGGGCGACGATCATGCCGACGATGACCAGCGTCTGCACGTAGGACTGGCTGTAGGAGACGTTGCGGTGCGTGTACCGGTACACGTAGCCGATCATCGTGGACAGCACGAACGACAGCACCATGGCCGCCGCGACGTCGGCCACGCTGAACGTGCCGCTGAGTTCCTGGAGATCGAAGTTCACTGTGCTCCTGCTTTCGACGGCGCGTCGGGGTGCGCCGGCCGCTGCTCGGGCGGCTGTTCTTCGGTGGGGGTGGGCGGCGGGTAGTCCGCCTCGTGGACGTGGAAGGCCGACCGCGGGGCCAGGCCGAACGCCTCGACGGCCTGGACGTACTTCGAGACCCGGATGAGGTTGAGGTTGCGGCGGGCGGCCAGGTCGGTGATCCAGTGCGGGGTGCGCTCGTTGACCTTGATCTCCATGACGCTCAGGTGCGGTGGCATCGTGAAGCGGTTCTCCGGCGTGGGTGTGCCGAAGTGGAAGTCCCGGTCCCGGCCGCGGACCCGGCGGTCGAAGGTCACCCGCAGGCCGGTGTCGGAGTGCCGCCCGACCAGGGCCTCGCGCTGGTAGCCGGTGAGCACGGTGGGCCGCAGGTCCAGCCGGACGCCCAGGTCGAGCACCTCCTGCACGAAGGCGCTCTCCTGCGCGGAGTGCTCGACCAGTTCCCGCCCGTCGCACAGCCGTCGCGCCGTGCCGTAGGGCAGGGTGATGCGGCGCTTCTGCGTGACCCGGTTGACGCGCTGCTTGATCTCCACGCAGACCGGGGTGTCGTCGGTGACGGCGGCGAGGTCGCCGTAGTGCCGGATGCGCAGCTTGCGGCGGAACTTCAGGCCGTCGATCTTCTCCCAGTAGAACCGCAGCCGGGGCGTGTCGTAGTACAGGCTCCACACGCCGTACCCGCCGACAGGGCTGTGCGGGTCCTGGTCCATCCGCTCGGCCAGCTCGTCGCGGATCTCGGCGGCCTGCTCGACCGGCACCAGGTACTTCAGCTCGAACCGGTTGAACGCGTGCAGCCGGCTGGCGACGTGCAACGGCTCCTGGCCGCCCGCCGGTTCGGCACTGCCCGCCGGCTGGGCACCGACTGCTCTCGAACGCACCACCATGCGACTCCCTGCTCGTACGTGACGGACCGACCGGCCGTGCACACGCAACCAGTGGTGCATGAGGAGCAGATGAGAAAACCGGGTGGATTCAAGGAGGCTTGCAGATGGCGAAAGAGTGAACGTGAGGGAAACGCAGCCGTCTCCGACGTCCCTTCCGCCGACCCCGAACGGCACTGTCTCGTATATGAAACGGCGCGGTCAGCGGCGGGGAGCGGACGCCTGTATTCCGTCGTACCGTCGCCGGCTGAATGGGTGATGTACCGTCAACTGCGCCCCGGTGGCCGCCGGCCGCGCCACCCACTCCCGGCACGCGCTGGAGGAGACCGCCGCCGCGCTGGACGCCGCCGACCGTGCCGAGGACGCCGCCGACCGCTCGCTCGCCAACCGCGCCTTCCACCGCGCCCTGTACGCCGAGTGCGGCAACCCCCTGCTGGTGACGTCCCTCGACGAGCTGCGCGACCAGACCGCCCTGGTCTCCAGCGCCGCCTGGTCCCGCCGGGGGGTCAGCGGGTGCCGTTGCTGTCGCTGTCGCTGTCGTTGCTGTTGCTGTCGTCGTCGCGGTCGCGGTCGGCGAAGACCTCGCGGGCGGCGGTAGTCGCGTTCAGGGCACGGGGGAAACCGCAGTAGACGGCGGCGTGGAGGAGCGCTTCGGTGATCTCCTCGCGGCTGATGCCGACGTTGAGGGCGGCGCCGATGTGCACCTTGAGCTGGGGCTCGCACCCGCCGAGGGCGGTGAGCGCCCCGAGGGTGACGAGTTGGCGGCTGCGCGGGTCGAGGCCGGGCCGGTCGTAGATGTCGCCGAAGGCGAAGGCGGCGACGTGGTGGCCGAGGGCCGGGCTGATGTCGGCGAGGGAGTCGATGACCGCCTCGCCCGCGTGCCCGTCGATGCGGGAGAGCACGGACTGCCCGTGGCGGCGCCGGGCGAGGCTCTCGGGGCTGTCGATGTCGTGCTGGGCGGTGGACTGGGCGGTGGCGGCGGTCATGGCCGGGGGCCTTCCTGGTAGGTGGCGATCTTGTACTCGGTGGCGGCGAGGGCGAGTTGCAGCTGGGTGATCTGGGAGCGCAGCGTGTCGCGGTGCTCCAGCAGCATGTCCATGCGCTCGGGGACGGTGTCCTGGCCGAGGTCGACCAGCTCCACGTAGTGGCGCAGGTCGCTGATGGGCATGCCCGAGGTGCGCATCCGGGTCAGGAACACCAGCCGGCGGACCGCCGCCGCGTCGTAGCGCCGGTGCCCGGCCGAGTCCCGCGGCACGCGGACCAGCCCGATCCGTTCGTAGTACCGCAACGTGTGGGGGTTGACCCCGAGGTGCTCCGCGGTGGTGGCGATGTCCCACTCGGCCGCGTCGTCGTCGCGTGCGAGCTCGCGCAGCGCCTCCGCGGAGACCCCGCCGGGCGGGTCCACCGCCAGGCGCAGGGCCTGCCGCAGTGCTTCGTCGTGTTCCATACCCCGGACCGTAGGGGTGTGAGTGCGCTCAAACGCAAACCCCCACGCGTGCCGCACCGCCCTGTGTGCCTCGGCCGGTCGTGGCCTTCGGGCAACCGGTGGCGGCGCCGGTGCCCCGCGAGTGGTGTGGGGTGGGCGTGGGCGGCCGTGCGGGCGCCGTCAGTTGGGGCTCACCCGGCGGGCCGGCGGGCTCTGGCCGCCCGACACCCGGACCGCGCCGCGCGGGTCGTCCGCGCTGTGCTCGGGCGTGGCTCCCGCTGCCGCCGAGTGGAAGGGGAAGGCCCCGCCCGGGTTCTTCGGCGCGGTCGCGGTCGAAGGGGGCGGCGGCGCGGGGGCTGTCGAGCCGGTGGTGCCGATGGGGGCCAGCGGCGGCGTCGTCGGCCCGCCGCCCGTCCGGGTCAGACCGAAGACCGTGAGGGCCGTGGAAGCGACCGCCAGGGTGCTCACCGCGGCGAGCGCGGCCCGGCGCCGCCGGATGCGGCGACCGCCCGCGATCGCGGCATCGGTGACGCTGGGCAGCGGCGGTTCCGGCTGCGAGCGGAGGACCGCTTCGAAGGCGGCGTGCAGGGCGTCGTTGTCGTGCTCGTCCATGTCCGGCCTCACCTGTCGGTCCGTTCACTGGTCAGGCTCTCGACGATGCCCCTCAGCCGGGCGAGCGCGCGGGCGCTCTGGCTCTTGACCGTCCCCGGACTGATCCGGAGCGCCTGCGCGGTCTGCTCGACCGTCCAGTCCTCCCAGAACCGCAGCACCAGCACGGCGCGGTAGCGGGGCGGCAGCTCACTCAGCGCCTCTTGCATCACCAAGCGCAACTCGGGTGTGACCGGGAAGGTGGCGGCCAGGTCGGGCGGCTCGCTCACCGGCTCCTCCCGCCAACCCTGCCGGCGCTGCTGGTCGATGAAGGTGCGGGTCAGGATGGTACGGGCGTACGCGTCCACGTTGCCGTCCCGGGAGACCCGGCCCCAGGCCGCGTACAGCTTCATCAAAGCAGTCTGGGTCAGGTCCTGTGCCTGGTGCCAGTTGCCGCACAGCAGGTAGGCGCTGCGTCTGAGCTGTGCCTGCCGCGCCTCGGCGAACTCCCGGAACTCCCGCTCCCGGACGGCTTCCCTCACCCTGGCGACCCTTCACTCGCACACCCCCCGCCGGTAGTACATACGTGGCGCGGGCCGCGGGGGTTGCATGGTCCGGCGCGAGAGTTTTCCCCCGCAGTTCCCCCGCCCGGCGTGCAACCCGTCCGGGCCCGCCCCCGTACTCCTCTCACACAAGGGCTTCCGCGCCACGAGCGGCGGCCCGAGAACGAGACAGAGGACGACCGTTGACGAGTCACCGCAAGATCACGCAGAACCGGCGCCGGATGTACACCCTTGTCGTCGGAACCGCCCTGGCCGCCGCCGCCGGCGTCGGCGTCGCCTCCGCGGCCCCGGCCCCGGCCCACAAGGCGGCCGCGGTCCCGGCCGCCGTGCCTGCCGCTCGCACCGCCGCGGTCCCCGCGACGAAGGCGGCCCCGGCGAAGAAGGCGGCCCCCGCTGCGAGCGCTGCCCGCAAGGCCGCCCCCCGGGTCGGTGACCCGGCCGGCGCCGTCCGTCCCTGGGAGCTGACCGCCGCCCAGCGGGCGAGTTCGGTGGGCTGACCGCTGCACTCCGCACCTCGCCGGAGCACGGACCCGCGTCCGTCCCCGGCGAGGTGCTCCGCCCCCGCATTCCCGACGAAGTTGCCGGGCGCCTACTGCGATCTCAGTACACGCGAAGCCTGTAGCTGCACGACGACGCGAAGGCCCCGGCCGACGAGGCTGGCGGGGTAATCGCGAGCGGACTCGGGAGTGCCCTGCATGGCGACCTATCTGTATCGACTGGGCCGGTTGGCTTTCCGGCGGCGACGCTACGTCGCCCTGATCTGGGTGGCGATCCTGGCCGCTGTGGGCTTCGGCGGACTGACCGGCCAGGGAACCTCCGACGGGGACCTGACCATGCCGGGGATCGAGTCCCAGAAGGCATACGACCTGATCCAGCAGCGGTTTCCCGGTGCCGCCGCCGACGGCGCGTCCGCGCAGCTGGTCTTCGTCGCCCCCGGCGGGCAGCAGGTGACCGCGACCGACCACCGGGCAGCGATCGAGGACACCGTCCACCGGCTCGCCGGTGATGCGCAGGTGGCGGGGGTCGCAGATCCCTTCACCTCGCAGGCGGTCAGCAAGGACGGCACCACCGCGTATGCGACGGTCAGCTACAAGGTGACCTCCGACGATCTGACCGACGCCAGTCGCACCGCGCTGGACAAGGCCGCCGACCAGGCACGCGCCGAGGGCCTGACCGTCGAGATGGGCGGCTCCGCGCTGGATGGCGGAGACGGACCCAGCGGCGTCTCGGAGGGCATCGGCATCGCCGTGGCAGCTGTCGTCCTGCTGGTCACCTTCGGGTCGATGGCTGCGGCCGGCATGCCGCTGCTGACCGCGATCATCGGCGCCGCGGCGAGCCTGTTCGGGATACTGCTGCTGGGACACCCGCTCGGGCTGACATCCGACACCCTGACCCTGGGAATGATGCTCGGCCTGGCCGTCGGAATCGACTACGCCCTGTTCGTCATCTCCCGCTACCGCGAGGAGCGCGCCCGCGGCCGTTCGCCGCAGGAGGCGGCCGGCACGGCGGTGGGCACAGCCGGGTCGGCGGTGGTCTTCGCCGGCCTGACCGTGGTGATCGCCCTGGCCGGCCTGTCGGTCGTCGGCATCCCGACGCTGACGAAGATGGGCCTGGCCGCGGCAGGCGCCGTCTCGGTCGCGGTGCTGGTGGCCCTGACGATCGTCCCGGCCCTGCTCGGGTTCTGGCCGAACGCCGTGCTCTCGCGCCGGGTCCGCAAGGGGCCCCGAACAAGCCGTCCGGCCAGGCTGCTGCCCGGCCGGGAGCACCGCCGCGGCACCGACGCCGAGGTCACGCCGCGCGGCCGCGAGAACCACAGCGCCGGGCCCGACCGGAAGAAGGAGAACCTGGGTACCCGCTGGGCGCGGTTCGTGCTGCGCCGTCCTGTGGTGGTGCTGCTGTTCGGCGTGCTGGGGCTGGGTGCCTTGGCCGTGCCGGTCTCCCAGTTGCACCTGGGCATGCCCGGCGACGAGGCCCTGTCGACCTCGACGACACAGCGCCGGGCGTATGACGACCTCGCCAAAGGGTTCGGTCCCGGCTTCAACGGTCCGCTGACCATCGTGGTGGACGCCAAGGGCGCACCCGATGCGAAGGCCTCGGTGGACCGGATCAGTGCCCGGATCGGCGAGACCGAGGGGATCGTGTCGGTCTCGCAGCCCAGCTTCGACAAGGCCGGCGACACCGCGATCTTCTCGGCCACCCCCTCGACCAGTCCCACCGACGCGAAGACCAGGACCGTCGTCACCACCGTCCGCGACCACCGGCCGGAGATCGAGTCCGGCACGTCCGCGACATTCGAGGTCACCGGCACGACCGCGCTGAACATCGATGTCGCGGCCAAGGTCCAGAGCGCACTGGTGCCCTACCTGTCGGTCGTGGTGGGCCTGGCGATCGTGCTGCTGCTGGTGGTCTTCCGGTCCGTGCTGGTGCCGGTCAAGGCGGCGCTCGGATTCGTGCTGTCCGTCCTGGCCGCGCTCGGCCTGGTCGTGCTGGTCTTCCAGCAAGGACACCTTGCCGGGCTGCTCGGTGTGCAGCAGACCGGCCCGATCATGAGCCTGATGCCGATCTTCATGGTGGGCATCGTCTTCGGCCTGGCCATGGACTACGAGGTGTTCCTGCTCTCGCGGATGCGGGAGGCACACGCTCACGGCGAGGACGCCGGACAAGCGGTCGTCTCCGGGTTCCGCCACAGCGCCCGCGTGGTGGTGGCGGCCGCCCTCATCATGATCGCCGTCTTCTCCGGCTTCATCGAGGAGAAGGGCTCGATGATCAAGATGATCGGCTTCGGCCTCGCGGCCGCGGTGCTCCTGGACGCCTTCGTCGTCCGCATGGCCGTCGTGCCCGCCGTGCTCGCGCTGCTCGGCAAGAAGGCCTGGTGGCTGCCGAGGTGGCTGGACCGCTTCCTGCCGCACGTCGACATCGAGGGCGCGGCCCTCAGCCGGCACGGCGCCGAGGAGGACACGCCGGAAGCGGGGCCCGCTTTGCACGAGGCCGCCCCGGCACACCGATAGCGCCTCACGTGCCGAGGCCGCGCGAGCGGCCGCCGACCAGGGGCCGCCCGAGACACGCTCTCGGGCGGCCCGCCCTGCGGCAGCGATCGGCGACCATGGACGCAGGCACCCGCACACCCGAAAGAACCACGATGACGAGCCACCTGGAACGCTACGCGCAGCACCACCCGCGAACGGCGGAAGTGGTGCTGGCGGTGGCGCTGTGCGCCTGCATGTTGCTGGGGGCCGACATCAGCACGGCCGGCTCGACGCCCCCGCACACTCCCTGGGCCGCCCGGGTCCTCGCCCTGTTCAGCGGCGCCGTCCTCCTCGAAGCCCGCCGTCGTCCCCGCACGGCGCTGACCGCCGCCGCGGCGGCCGCCGCGGTTCTGACCGCCATGGGCTACCTGCCCAGCCCCCTGCTGCTCGCCCCCGTCATGGCGTGCCTGTACTGGCTCGCCACCGTCACCGACCCGCGTACCACCGGGCTCTACGGCTACCCCACCATCGCCGTGCTGGTGGCCACCTCCCTGGCCGGGGCCCCGATCGGCGACAACTTCATGCTCCGCTCCCTGGGCACCGTGTTGTGGCTGGCGTTGCCCATGTCACTGGGCGTCCTGAGCCGCTTCCGCCGGGCCTACCTGCGCTCGGCCCAGGACCGCGCGGCACATGCCGAACGAACCCGTGAAGAGGAAGCCCGGCTGCGGGTCGCCGAGGAGCGCCTGCGCATCGCCCGTGAACTGCACGACGTCGTCGCCCACCACATGGCGGTCGCCAACGCCCAGGCCGGTACCGCCGCCCACCTCGCAGGCACCCGCCCGGAGCAGGCCCGCGAGATCCTCACCGACCTGGTCGGCACCACGTCCTCCGCCCTGCTGGAGCTGCGCGCCACCGTCGGCGTCCTGCGCCAGGGCGACACCCCCGAGACCGGGCCGCTGGAACCCTCCCCGGGCCTGGACCGCCTCCCCGACCTGCTGGCCGCCTGCAAGTCTGCGGGCCTGAGGGTCGATGTCTCCACCGGCGGGTCGGCCCGCCCCCTCACCCCCGGCGTGGACCTCACGGCGTACCGGATCATCCAGGAAGCCCTCACCAACGCCACCAAGCACGCCGCCGACCACGTGGCCCGCGTCCAGCTGACGTACGCGGACACCCGCCTGCTCATCACCGTCACCAACGACGGCCCGCCCGTCCGGTCGGCGGTCCCGGGCGGCGGCTACGGCCTGATGGGCATGCGCGAACGCGCCCACTCCGTCGGCGGTGACCTGCACGCGGGCCCCCGCCCCGAAGGGGGCTTCGACGTCACCGCCAGCCTGCCCATCCAGCCCCCGCCCCAGGTCGACAACCTGTCCCACCGGCACGAGGAACCCCGTTGACCATCCGCGTCCTGCTCGCCGACGACCAAGCCCTGCTGCGCGGCACCTTCCGCGTGCTGATCGACTCCTGCGACGACATGGAAGTGGTCGGCGAGGCCGCCGACGGCCGGCAGGCCGTGGAACTCACCCGCGCCCGCCGGCCCGACGTCGTCGTCATGGACATCCGCATGCCCGGCACCGACGGACTCGCCGCCACCGCGGCCATCTGCGAGGACCCCGACCTGGCCAGCACGCGCGTCCTCATCCTGACCATGTTCGAAACCGAGGAGTACGTCGCCCAGGCCCTTCGTGTCGGCGCCAGCGGCTTCCTCGGCAAGTACGTCACGACCGACGTCCTCCTCGCCGGAATCCGCACCATCTCAGCAGGTGAAGCACTCCTGTCCCCAGGCGCCACCCAGGCCCTGATCACCCGCTTCCTCACCACGGCCGCCACACCGCCGCTGGCCCCCCCCGGAGCGCCTCGGCGACCTCACCCCACGCGAGCAGGAGATCACCGTGCTCGCAGCCCACGGCAGGTCCAATGGCGAGATCGCCGAGGAACTCGTCCTCAGTGTCCTGACGGTACGCACCCACATCCAGCGCGCCATGACCAAACTCGGTGCCCGGGACCGGGCCCAACTCGTCGTCATCGCCTACCAGAACGGCCTTGTGCGGCCTGACTCGTCGAAGCGCTGAGCTCGGCCGTTCGCCGACCAGCGCTCACCCCGTTCACAGCCAGCCGCGGCGCATCGCCTGGGTGCCGGCCTGGAAGCGGCTGGTCGCGCCGAGCCGGTTCAGCAGGTGCGCGATGCGGCGGCGGAAGGTGCGCTGGCTGAGATCGAGCTGGCGGGCGATGGCCTCGTCCTTCATCCCGGCGTTCAGGAGTTGGAGCAGCGCACGGTCCTCGGGGGAGATCTCGGGATCGACCGGTTCGGCCGCGTCGGCGGCGGCGAAGACGGGTGTGGCCACGGCCCAGTGCGCTTCGAAGAGTTCCACCAGGGCGTCACTGAGCCCGGAGCGCCGGACGTACGCGGCGGTGGTGCGCTGCCCCGCGTCGGAGCCGGTGAGGGGGAGGATCGCCTCGCGCCGGTCCACGACGATCAGCTTGGTCGGCACACGCGGGAGCACCCGGGCCTGCTCGCCCAGAGCGATCATCTCCCGCAGGACCCGGGCCCGTTCCGGCAGCGCCAGCACCTCGGTGGCGTACGCGGCGCGCACGCTCACGCCGCGTTCCAGGGCGGCCCGTTCGGACGGGGACGTGGTGTCGCCCGGCGAGACGTAGGGCGGCGCGTCGAAGGCGAGGATCTCGTCCTCCGCGCTGTTGACGAGCGACCCGACCCGCCGGGTTATCTCGTTGGGCCCCTCGATGACCTCCACGAGCAGACGGGGATCGGCCCGCAGCTTTCGCTCGTGGTAGTCGGCCGCGTACGTCTCCACCGCAGCGGCGACCCGCTCCAGTTCGCGCTGGCGTGCACGGATCAACCCGGTCAGCCCGGTGCGGGGATCGACGGGTTCGTAGCGCGCGGGCCGCCCCGGGTGGCACTGCGCGAGCCCTGCCGTCACGAGGCCGTCCAGGGCCTGGCGGGCGCGCGCGGGCGCCAGGTCGAGCAGGCCGGCCAGATGGCCCACGGTCAGCTGCTCCTCACGGAGCATCACCCCGTAGGCCCGCTCGGCCACCTCGTCGAGTCCGACCGGCTCCAGCATCGCGGCTCCTTGCGTCCCATTGCCCGGAAATGACCGCCGGACAGGTGGCCTGCTGCGGACAACGGCCGGAACAGGCCACCGGGTTCGTCCCCATCACCGGCGGCTGGCTGGAAAGGTACAGCCACCCCCTCTCGCGGTGACAAAGGAGTGACGGTTCGGATGAGATCCGCAGGCCAAGCCCTACGCGGCGGCGCACTGGCCGCTGCCCTGGCGGTAGCGACGGCGCTGCTGTCCGCACCGGCGGCGCACGCCGCCCCGGCCGCGCACGGACCCGTGCGTCTGAACGCCGCCAAGTTGGCGGAACTGAGCGCGAAGTACACCCGCAGCGCCGACGGTACCTCCGGGTTCGTCGCCGCGGCGGCGTCGGGAGACGACGCGTCCACGTCGTCGACGGCCGCCTCGTCGACGGCCGCCCCCTCGTCGACCGCCGCGTCCGGCACGTCGGCGGCCCCGGCGACGACCGCCATCGACCAGTCCACGACCTGGGAGAGCGCGCGCGGCTCCGTCTCCACCCTGGCCCTGAAGGGCACCGGGGACTGGGTGGCCCTGTCCGCCGGCGGCTCCGTCACCCGCTACGACGCCCACGGCGACCCGGTGTGGCAGCGCACCAGCGGCTCGCTCTACGACGACTGGAAGGTGGCGCCGGCGAACTCCTACCAGCCCCAGGCGTTCACCCCGGTGATGTCCGAGGGCTACAACCCCTACGAGCCGTCGTCGTCCGGCCGGCACCCCTTCGCCCAGGCCGACTTCAACGCTGACGGCGTCGCGGACGTCGCGGTCGCCTACTCGGTGGGCCAGTACCCGGCCCGGCCCTTCACCTCGCCCGGCTCCGACCTGCCGTCGGGCACGTTCGTCAACGTGCTCGACGGCCGCACCGGCCGCATGCTGTGGCACCAGCTCCTGCCGGGATACGTCGGCTCGCTCCTGGCACAGGACGGCAAGCTGATCGTCGCCGACACCACAGGACCGGACTGGGGCGACGACCCGGTGGCCACCCAGGGGGACAGCCGCAGTTCCCTGCTCGCCTACTCCTTCACCGCGCGCAGGAGCGGCGACGTCGCCGCCGAGAAGGCCTGGACGTACAGCACCGGCGCGCCCTGGGCCGACTGGACGGACATCGAGCCCCTGAACGACGGCCGGATCACGGTCGGTTGGACGGACACGCCCTTCGGCCTGGGCAACCCGAGGCCGGCGGCCGGCCACGTCCTGGTCGTGAGCACGGCCGGCGGCAAGGCCCTGGTCGACACCAGGACCCCGGGCTACCCGCGCATCCTCCAGCAGGACCCGGGCTCGGACCGGGTGTTGGTCGCCGAGCAGAACGACCCCTACGACGCGGTGCGGTGGGACCTGACGGCGGTGGACGCGCGCACCGGCGCGCGGACCGTACTGGCCTCGCGTGACAACACCATCCCCGAGGACTTCGTCGTCAACGGCCAGGCCCACGGCAAGCAGGCCCGCTACGCCGTCGCGGAACTCGGCATCAACGCCGACCTGAGCGACGGGCAGAGCACGATCTCCGGTTGGGACGCGGGCGGCGACACCGTGTGGACCCGGCAGACCGCCAGCACCGTCGGCAACCCCGACGCGCCCACCCTGTCGCTGGCCTTCGACGCGTCAGGCCACGGCCAGGTCTACGCCGCCGTCGCCGACAACGTCGCGGACAGCGCGTCGGAGCCGGAGGGCGTCTACCACACCCAACTGCTCGCCGTTGACGCCCGGAACGGCTCTCTCGAGTGGCGCCGTGACGGCGACGTGACCGGCGACCAGGTGACCGCGTACCGGGGCGGCCTGCTCAGCGTCGGGCTGGACCTCAACGCCTGGACGCTGGACAAGGCCGGCGGCAAGGCGGTCGACCTGCCGCTGTTCAGCGAGAACTACGGCGCGGCGTCCATCGACGCCAACGGCGACGGCGTCAAGGACCTGATAGTCGGCGGCCAGAGCCACGGTGTCTTCGCCCTGGACGGCCGCTCCCTGAAGAACGCCGCACCGACCGTCCTGTGGCACACCGCCGTCAGCGCGGCCGTCCACCAGATCCAGGTGGCGAACGTCGCCGACCGGCACGGCAGGACCGCCCCGCACGTCGTCGCCGCCACGTCCCACGGCTTCGCGGTGCTCGACCCGGCCACCGGCAAGGTCGGCGCCGACATCACCACGGGCTCCTTCCAGTACGGCCTGGCCGTCACCAGGGGCGAGATCGTCGCGACCGGTGCGAGCAGCGTCGCCGCCTACACCGCCGACGGCTCCCGGACGTGGCAGTACCGCCCGGCCGGCGTCGGCAGCAAGCAGGTCCTCTACTCCACCCCCGCCACCGACGGCCGGGGACGGCTCTTCCTGGAGTACGGGGGCGCCCGGTCGGCCTTCGGCACCGGACCGAGCGACCCCGCGCCGACCGCCGTGGCCCTGGACGCGGGCACCGGCACGCAACTGTGGAGCGAGCAGCCCGCAAACACCGATACCGCCTCGGCCACCTGGATACAGCAGCAGGCCGGGGCCTTCGCCAGCACGGCGATCCCCGGCACCGGCGGCGCGGGGGTGGCGTTCGCCTTCGGCGGTGACAAGCCCGCCACCGGCAAGCACCGGGTGCAGATCGTGGACGCGGCCACCGGCAAGGTCGTCTCCGAGCACGACTCCACCGGAGCCAACACCTTCCAGGGCTTCGCCGCCTCGGCGAAGTACGGCCTGGTCGAACTGCACTCCTTCCAGATGACGGTCTACCCCGCCGACGGAAGCACGCCCTACGACGTCGGGACGCTCCCGAACAACCAGCAGGGCCTCTTCGCCACCACCACGGGCGGGAAGGAGACGTTCGTCGGGGCCGTCGGCGGCCTTGAGCAGTACGACCAGCCGTTCCCGAAGTCCGGCGACTACCTCTCCAGCACCAGCGAGGACTTCTCGCTGTACGCGGGCACCGCCACCGCAGTGGACCTGACCGGCGGCAAGGCCACCGACATCGTCGGCCTCCCGCTGGACAACGCCGCCTACGACCTCACCCTGAGCACCGGCGGGTTCGGCGCCGACATGATCGCGGTGGACAGCTACCCGCACGGCGTGACGGTCCAGCAGGTCACCGACACCCCGCAGCCGGCCGGCGCCGCCACCCGCTCCGTCCAGCCGCGAAGCGGCAAGGCACCCAGGGACCTGGCCGCCAAGCAGAAGGGTGGCCAGGGCGACAGCGTGACGGCCGCCACCCCGTTCGCAGGCGCCACCCTGCCCACCACGGGTACCGCCACCCCGTCGCTGGAGGTCAAGTCGACCGTCGCGGCCCGGGCGGACGACACCGGCGAACCCACCAAGGGCTACACCCCGCAGCAGATCCAGGCCCGGCTGGGACTGACCGGCGACGGCACCGGACAGAAGATCGCCATCGTCGACGCCTACGACTACCCGACCGCGAAGGACGACCTGAACCACTTCGCCGGCCACTTCGGCCTGCCGCAGACCTGCGACAGCGTCCCGGCCGGCACCGACTGCTTCGACTTCCAGCAGGTGTACGCCGACGGCACCCGGCCGGCCGCCGACGCCAACTGGGAGGAAGAGGAGGCCCTCGACATCGAGTGGGCGCACTCCGTGGCACCGCACGCCGAGATCGTCCTGGTGGAAGCGGCCGACGCCTCCGCCGCCGGGCTCTACCAGGCCGTCGACAAGGCCGCCTCGCTGCACCCGGCCGCCGTCAGCGACAGCTGGGGCATGCCGGAGTTCTCCGAGGAGTCCTTCTACGACGGCCACTGCGCGCTCAGCGACTCCGTGTGCACCCAGTCCACCGGGGACGCCGGCTACCCGGCCGGCTACTCCAGCACCAACCCCTACGCGCTGGCCATCGGCGGCACGAGCCTCCAGTTGGACGCCGACGGCACCACCCTCGGTGAGACCGCCTGGTCCTCGACCGGCGGCGGCCTCAGCTACTTCGAGAAGCGCCCGGCCTACCAGAAGGGCGTGCAGGGCTCGCAGTACCGTGCCACCCCGGACGTCAGCTTCGTCGCGGACCCGAACACCGGCGTGGCCGTCTACACGAGTGCCGGCGGAAGCCCGGTGTGGATGGAGGTCGGCGGCACCAGCCTGTCCGCGCCGTCCTGGGCCGCCCTGATCAGCGCGGCCGACCAGCTCCGCGCCCAGGCGGGCAAGGCGCCGCTGGCCGCGGCCGGACCGCAGGGCGACACCGCCCACACCGATGTGTACGCCCTGGGCCCCCGGCTCGACGACGTCACCGCGGGTTCCAACGGCCTGTGCGGCGCCGAGTGCACCGCGGGCCCCGGGTACGACACCGTGACCGGCCTCGGATCTCCGCTGGCCGGCGTCGACACCGCGCTCGCCGCGATGAGGTGACGGCCCCCGGCCGGGCCGCCCCTGTCCGGGCGGCCCGGCCGGATGCCGCGGGCCCGGATGCCGCGGGCCCGGGTGTCCCGGGGGCCCGGGTGTCCCGGGGACTGTCAGCGTTTGGCGGCTGCCGCGGTGCGCTTGCGCTGCTGGTGCCAGACCTGTTTCTGGATCAGCATCGTGAGCAGGCCGGCCACGATGATGCCCGCGAGGTTGAGGGCCAACTGCCATGCGGAGCCGAGCACTTCGTGCCAGGAGGTGTAGGACAGGGCGAGCGCGGCGTTCGCGGCGGCCGGGACCGTCGTCACGGAGATCGCGACGCCGACCAGCGCGCCGGACTTCGCCGAGGTCAGGGAGAGCATCCCGGCGATGCCGGCCAGCAGGGCCACCACGAAGGAGTCGGCGGTCGGCTGCCAGATGAACTGGGTGGCGGGGTGCGGCCGGTCGAACTGCGAGCGGCTGAACAGCCCGAGCAGGTCGAGGAGCGCGCCGAACGCGCCGGTGACCAGCATCGCCGTCAGGAACCCGATGACCAGGGCCTTGGCCGACTGCCGGACGAGCCTGGTCCTGCGGAGTATCAGCCCGGTGCAGATCCCGGCCAGCGGACCGAACTCCGGACCCACCACCATCGCACCCACGATCAGGATGGAACTGTCCAGCATGACCCCGTAGGCGGCGAGCATCGTCGCCACGGAGAGGAACGCGAGATACGTGACGGTGAGGGTGGACTCCTCCTCGGTCAGGTGCGCCATCGAGTCCCACAGCACCGCGTCCGCGCCCTCTCCGGGGGCGGCCCGTTCCGCCGCGTCCGATCTGCGGGACAGCGTCATGTCGACGGAGTCCACCGCGATCAGCCCGTCCTCCTCCAGACCGAGCCGGCGCAGCCCGGTGAGCAGCGGGTCCGCCGCCTCGCGGGCGACGTCACAGGTCACCACGTCACCGGGCGGGTCCAGGGCGGCACCCTTGAGCACGGTCAGGTGGGTCGCGCCCACGGTCGCGGTGATCAGCTCGGTGGCCGCGCCGGTACGGTCCGCGGGGACGATCAGGCGGAACTGGAGCACGGAGCCTGCCTCCTGCGGGCGTTCGGTGACGGCGCGGCGACCCGTCGCCGCCGTTCTGCCGGCTCGCAGTCTAGGCGACCTCCAGGCACGACCCGCGCCTCGTGCGGAACACCGCGACCCCACACGACGCCCCCGAAGTTCTAGGCCATGGGAACGAACGATCGACGCGCACGGCACCCGGGACGACCCGCGGGGGAACTCCTCCGGAGCAAGGCGCGGCCGACTGGGCTCGATCGGTATCGCCCGAGCCGTTCACACCGCGCGCCTCCCGCGACGAAGGGGAAGACGCATGTCTGAGGGGCAGTTGGCGAAAACCGGCGCAGGGCTGGGCACCGTCACCGTACTGGGGTTCGCCGTCGGCGAGATGTGGCTGCTCGCCGTGGCCGCCGCGATCGTCGTGACCGGTGTCGTGATGCTGCGGCTCGCGTGGCGGCGCAACCGCCCCGCCGGATCATGAGCGGGAACGAACGGCGCGGCAGCGGCACCGGCCGGCGACGCGTCCCCAGGCAGTTCGGCACGATCCGCGTCAGACCCGTCTCCGCGCGCGGCCGCCGTGTGCTGGCCGCGGCCACCGTCACCGCGCCGGCCCTCGGCTACCTCGTCCTGCGCCGGGTGGACGCCTTCACCTCCCTCGGCGGCGGGGGCCGGCCTCCCTTCGTCCTCCTGTACTCCCTGACCTGCCTGTGGCTGCTGTGGCAGACGCTGCTGGCCTACGCCGAACGCCCGTACCGGGCGTCCCCGGCGCAGCAGGCCGTCCTGGACGCCTCCCACGTCTGCGTCCTGATCCCCGTCTACAACGAGGACCCGCTGCTGCTGCGGCGCTCCTTGCAGTCCCTGCTGGACCAGACGCGGCTTCCGGACTCGGTGAACGTCACCGACGACGGAAGCAGCGTCGGCTACGAGGCCGTGCGGGAGTGGTTCGAACCGGCCGCGGCCGATGCGGGCGTCCGGGTCGTCTGGCAGCGCACCGACAACCGCGGCAAGCGGCACGCCCAGCTCACCGCCGCCGCGGCGAGCCCGGACGCGGACTACTTCGTGACCATCGACTCCGACGCCGAACTCGACCGGCTCGCGCTCGACGAACTGCACCAGCCCTTCGCGGACGCCGAGGTGCAGTCGGTGGCCGCCGTGGTCCTGTCGGCCAATGCCCACACCAACTGGCTGACCCGCCTGTTCGACCTGTACGCGGTCAGTTGGCAGCTCAACGAGCGCTCCGCGCAGTCGGTCCTGGGCTCCGTCGTGGTCAACACCGGGGGCTGCGCCTCCTACCGGGCGCAGGTAGTGCGGGACAACGCCGACGCCTACCTCAACGAGACGTTCATGGGGCGTCCCGTCACCTTCTCCGACGACTCCTTGCTGACGCTCCTGGCCAAGCTCCGCGGCAGGACGGTCCAGCAGCCGACCGCGTTCGCCCGCGCCACCATGCCGCAGAACCTCAGCCACCACCTCCGCCAGCAGATCCGCTGGATGCGCGGCTCCGCGATCCGCTCCTTCTGGCGCGTGAGGTACCTCCCGCTCAAGGGCTACGCCTTCTGGAACCAGGCACTCAACTGGTTCATCACCCTGGCCACCGCCGCGGTCTTCACCTGGTTCATCCTCCTGCAACCGATCAGCAGGACAGCCCCGCTGGCGGTCCTTCTCCTCATGCCCATCGCGCTCGGCTACCTCCACAGCCTGCGCTACCTGGCCATCCGCCCCGACAACGAACGACTCCGCACCCGACTGCTCGTCTTCGCCTGCGCACCCCTGATGACCCTGTGGAGCCTCACGGTCCTGCGCGCCGTGCGCTGGTACGGCTTGGCGACCTGCGCCCGCACCGGCTGGCTCACCCGCGAGACCGTGGAAGTGTACGCAGACGGCGCGGTGCCCCTGCCCTCCGGCCCGCACCGCACCGCGGCGGGGGCCGCACCGCGGGCGTCCGACTGACCGGCATCGCGACCACCGGCTTGCTTCGGGGAGCGGCGCCCTACCTCGCCGCACCCTCGGCCTCCGCCTCGTGCGCCGCGTGCACGCGCAGTACGTTCTCCACGACGTCCGGAAACCGCTGGAGCGCCTCGTCGCGCAGGGACACGAAACACCGCGTCCCCTCCATGCGGTGCCAGGTCAGGCCCGCTTCCCGGAGCGTCCGCATGTGATGGCTGACGGTCGAGGGCCCTACTCCCAGCTGGAAGTCCTCCCGCACGTGCTCCCGGTGATCGGACAGCACCGTCATGATCCGCAGCCGAGCCGGGTCGCCGAGGGCGGACAGGACCTGGGCGAGCGGAATCCCCTGCGGATCGGGGTGACGCAGCTGACGTGGCATAGGGACAGCCTACATACATCGATGTTCGACGAATATCGATGTATGGTCGATCCGCATCCGCCGCGGACGCTGTCGCGGGCTCTGTCGCGGACCCACGTCCGCCGGATGCGGACCTGCCACCCGAAGGAAGGGAACACGAGGCGATGGACTTCCTCGTACGCATCAACACCTCTCGCGCATCCGAACTGCCCCCCGGTGAACGCGAGGACCTCATCAAGCGGGAGCGCGCCCGCGGACGCGAGCTCATGAGCCAGGGCGTGCTGCGCCACTTCTGGCGCCTGCCCGGTCAGCGCGCCAACGTCGGCATCTGGACCGCCCCTGACGCCGACGCCCTGGAAGAGGCGCTGGAGAGCCTGCCCGTACGCCCGTACGCCGACATCGACATCACGCTCCTTGCCACGCACCCCATGACGATCGAGGCCGCGGCCGCGTCCTGACGAACGCGCCACCAGGGATGCCGCCGGCGCCACTGGCGGGCATCCGCGGCGCGGAGCGGCGCCCCGCCCCCTCAGAGCGAAGGCGCCGCTCCACGTCAGGAACGCCCGCTGCGGAGCGTACGGTTCACCCCTTGCGTACGAGGGTCCGCAGCTCGTCCGTGGTGATGAGGTGGGCGCGGGAGGGGAAGACCTTGGTGATCAGGGTGGAGTGCGCCTCGGGGTCGCAGTCGGCGACACCGTCGGACAGCACGTAGACGCGGTAGTCGCGGTCGGCGGCGTCGAGCAGGGTGGACAGGACGACGCCGCTGGTGGTGACGCCGCTGAGGACGAGGGTGTCGATGCCCCGGGCGCGGAGCTTGTCCGCAACCTGGAAGCGGCGACCCGGCCGCGACCGGAAGACCGATGATCTCGGGCGGGCGGGTAGGCGAGGGCCGCTGTCGCCGCGCTTCCAGACCGGTCAGCACTGGCCGGAAACGTCCCGCGCCTGTCCGCCGCACGCCCCCTATGGCAGCCAGCACTCCAGTGCCATGTCCGCGATGTCCTGGAGTTCGTCGCGGCTGAGGCCGCTGGCGGCCTGGACGGCGATGCCGAACGCCACCGTCATCACGTGTCGGGCGAGCCGTCGGGGGTCGGCGTCGCGCGGCAGATCGCTCTCGTCGACGGCCCGCCGGAAACGCTCCTCAAGGCGCAGAGCGCCGGTGTTCCGCCACTCGACCAGCATGTCGTGCGCGGGACGCCCCGCTTCGCTCGACGCCAACGCGCCCTGCACGCCCAGGCATCCCGCAGGGCAGCCCGGGCGTGTCGTGGTCCGGACCGCTCCATGGAGGATTGCCTCGGCCACGCCTCGTGCGGTCGGCTCCTCAAGGGCGCGCGTGCCGTAGTCGGCCGGGCCCTCGCTGTAGCGCTCCAGGGCTTTGCGGAACAGTTCCTTCTTGTCGCCGAAGGCCGCGTACAGGCTTGGCTTCGTGATGCCCATGGCCTTGGTCAGATCGGTGAGGCTGACCCCTTCGTATCCCCGCTCCCAGAACAGCTGCATGGCGCGCTCAAGCGCCTCGTCGATGTCGAATTCCCGAGGCCGACCCATGACGACGTTCCGCGAACCAGCCATGTGTGCAGGCTACTCCACTACGAGCGGCGATCTGGGCTGAAATGTATACCGATCGGACTAGAAGGCGTATGCCCTCGGATGGCCTTGGTTCTCACCCGCGACGGCGGTCGTCAGGCGCTTCGCGGAAGGCGTCGTCGCGGGCGGCCCGCGGTCGCGTGCGGCACACCCGCATCGCTGGCTTGGCGACTTCTATTCCGATCGGAATAGAAGTCGGGGGGTCGAGGTTCCCCCTCCGTGGACGCCGCCGTGAGCGAGTAGAGCGGGGGAGCGTCCACGTCATCAGCACCCAGTACCGCCCGATCGCGGGCGACAGAGAGGCACCATGTCTGACACCGACCTGCGCGACATCGAAGCGCTCGACGCCCGTAAGCCCGACGGCATCGCTGTCGTCACCGGCGGCAGCCGCGGCATCGGAGCCGCCATCGCCGGCCGTCTCGGCGCCGAGGGGTACACCGTCGCAGTCCACTACCGCCAGGACGAGGCCGCCGCGGCCGACGTCGTGGGGAAGATCGTCGCGGCCGGTGGCGCGGCGTTCTCCTTCGCCGCCGACCTGGCCGAACCCGACTCCGGCACCGCCTTCTGGGCCGCCTACGACGCGGCCGCGGGCGAGTTGCGCGACGCGCCCGTGCGGATACTGGTGAACAACGCCGGGATCGTCGTCGACGGCGTCATCGAGGAGACCTCCGCCGAGGACGTCAACCGCCTGCTGCAGATCAACGCCACCGCGCCGTTCCTGATCATCAAGGAAGCGCTGCCGCGCCTGGCCGACGGCGGACGCGTGGTGAACGTCTCCTCAGGCGCCGCCCGCCTCCCCATGCCCGGCATCGTCGGATACACCATGTCCAAGGGAGCCCTCGAAGCTCTCACGGGCCCGCTCGCCCAGCACCTCGGCCCGCGCGGCATCACCGTCAACGCCATCCGCCCCGGCACCACCGACACCGACATGAACGCCCACTGGTTGCGCGGGAACTCCGAGGCCATCGCCGGCCGCGTCGCGGCCCGCGCCCTCCGCCGCATGGGCGATCCCACCGACGTCGGCGATGTCGTCGTCCTTCTCGCCTCCCACGACGCCCGGTGGATCACGGGCCAGATCATCGACGCCACCGGCGGCGAGCGCCTGTAGCCGGCACCCCTCCGCGGACAGGGGCGTGCACCGCCGCTACGGCGACGCGGAGACCGGCGTCGTAGACGCGGTGCACGCCTGCGGCCGCGGCGGCTTGATGACCGGCCGGGAAGTCCGCGTCCGCGGCGGCGCCGGCCAGGTCTCGTCCCGGTGGGGGGGGGGTCACCCAAGCACAAGC